>JANLRG010000661.1:0-1563 GCA_031361545.1 Bacteroidota bacterium | reverse complement strand
CTGGGCATAAACATCCAAAAAGAAGAAATGACAAAAAAGAATAAAGATAAACCAAAAAAGATATTGAAAAAGAAAAGCGGATCAGCACTTTTGGCTTTATGAAGATGCGTCATTTTATCCAAAATACGAGGCAACTCCTTCACAGTATATTGAGCTGTACCCGTGCTTTTATCGTAATTTCCATTTTTGAAAAATAGCATATTACCTTCCTCTTTATCAATTTTTAAATCCTTTATTTGCAATAGTTTCCCCACTTCATCGGGCAATGCATTGACTTTAATTTGTTTGGTAATTTGTTTATCGTTCTTTAAAAAATCAGTATCCCGAAATATCATCACTATGCCGCTCAATGCATAAACAGCCATGATGCCCACTAAAAAAAAGCCTAAGTAGCGGTGTATAATTCGCATTGTCAAAGAAAAAGGTGGGTTGTTTGCCATTGTTTAAAATTTTAATATTGAAAAAAAATTATCAAAATACTGAGGGGTGTCTCATTTAGGTTAGTTGCTTCCATAATATTGAATTAAATTTATTCATTTTTTTGGTTGATACCATAAAAGTATAAATTTCTGTAATTCTAATTATAAGAAGCCGACCATTAAGGCAATTGTGAAGATGAAAAAGGGAATTATAGCGGTTTGTTTCGGTTGACAATAAATACCTCCCCCTCAGTATTTTTGTTTGAAAATCGTAAGTTTTGCTTTGAAATCTATTATAAAAACATTGGAAAACGCCATTCCTTTGTACCTTGAAATTATTAAAAATTTAAGCTGATGAATTTTCCGAAATCAAAAATATTTATCCAACAAGCGATATTATTTTTTATCCTGTTCTATATGCCGCATTTTACTTTTTCACAACAGCTTGATAGTACAACGGCTATTGGTCACTTCTCGGGTGCCGTCACTGCTACTAATAACGGCATTTCTTTATTACCCAATTTTTCATTGGGCAAACCTGCCGTTATATTTAATATGGCAATGGGGAAAAAGAGATTGAGTTTTGAGCCTGAATTGCGCTTTGCAGTTGCAGGAGGTAAACCCTGGTCTTTTCTATTTTGGTGGCGGTATAAAGTAGTTAAAACCAACAATTTTTCATTCAATGTGGGTGCGCATCCATCTTTCGTTTTTAGAGAAAAGACTTTCATTGTAGATGGTATCTCAAAAGACGTTTTGACCGCACAGCGATATTTGGCAACAGAGCTGGTACCTAACTACGAACTTTCAAAACATATAAGTGTGGGCGTGTATTATTTACATTCAATTGGGCTCAATCAAGATGCCTCAAAAAGCACTGATTTTTTAGCATTTAGAGGCAATATTTCGAATGTTTCACTCTCAAAACAGTTTTTTTTGAGGATTGCCCCTCAATTATACTACTTAAACATAGATGGCAAAACGGGTACTTATGCCACCTCAACATTCACTTTGAGTAAGAAAGACTTTCCGCTTTTCATATCCTCTATTATGAGCCAATCTATTGATACTGAAATAGCAGGAAAAGATTTTGTTTGGAATATCAGTTTGATTTATGCATTTGCTAAAAATTACGTTAGTCAATAGG
>JANLRG010000239.1:0-2472 GCA_031361545.1 Bacteroidota bacterium | reverse complement strand
CCCAAATCGGCAAGTGCAATGAAAGCAGGGTTTATTTCTCCGGCTTCATTTTCGAAGTAAAATCTATCGGTATTCTGAACTTCCGCAGGTGTACCGGTCGTTTTTTTTGTATTGACTATTCTATTCACATCTTGAGAATTGGGGTTGTACGTTTGGCTGTACATGTTGACAGTGACAAAGAATAATATGGCGATAAAAATGTTCTTTTTCATTTTTTTTAAATTTAAAGGCATTTTTCCCGAAGGGATACCTTTGGTAAAAAAAAGATATTGAATGCATACTGAGAGGGTTTTCTATACCCCCTCAGTATTGGCATCAGAGTAAGCATCTAAATTCAATTACAGTAACCTATTTAACAAACTCCTCTTGTTTAATAATCTGATCTCCATATTTTATTTCAACCCGAAATGCACCCCCGAAAGGTATTTTTGATAAATCATAAGCTTGATGCAATTTAAACACGTTATGATAAGTATCATTAAAAAAGACTTTTTCATTAGGGTCTATGAATCTCACGGTAATATCACCATAAGTACCGAGAAAGCAATTGATAGCTAACATACCATTTTTTTTGAAAACATAAGGGATGGAGCTTGTGGAGTAATTACTTTCATTAAAAGTCACTTTATTGTTTTTGACTATAAAAGACTGAGTCACTCTTGAATTATTCTTTGTCAAAACAATATCGTATTCGCCATCTGCCATGGTTTTAGTGGCATTCATACTTTGAATGTAAGTTTTCAAGTTTTCAGCAGTAAGTTCTTTGTTTGTCTCCTTTAAAATGACTTTCTTGTTCCCATCAAGTACTTCAATACCATCATCTAAAGTTCCTGTAACACCATACATTATTGCGGTGTGTGCGGTAAGCGTTTGGGCGAATGGAAACATACCCATCGCTAATGTTAAGCAAAAAATTACTTTTTTCATTGGTCAAAAATTTAGAGTTAAAAAAAATAGGTTATAGACTGACTAATGCTCTTTGAGTTATTTTTTTCGGAAAAATTATTCAAATTTATGTATTAAAAAAATATCCTGATTGTATAAATGCGAATGATTATGGTCTAAATATCAAATTATTCAAGCGGTTCATAGGAAAAGCGGTTCAAATCAAAGAGTTTAGCTTTAAAATACTCAGTAGGTGATTGCCCTGTAAACTCATGAAAATCTCTATTCAAATGCGATTGGTCGTAATAGCCAAATTTCTCAATTATTTCTGCCCAAGATACTGAGGGGGTCATTCCAACACTCGTTAGAAGTGCATTAAACCGTGTGATACGAGCAAACTCTTTCGGAGATATACCCACTTGTTCAGCAAATTGCTTCTCTAACCACCGCCGACTGATGTGGAATTTATCCATTAAATTCTTGACTTGAACAATTCCACTTCGCCTAAAAATGTATTCTATCACGGGTGTCATATCTTTAATTGAAAAAGGCTGAGTGGGATGAAGCAAATTAAGGAATTCACTATCATTCATCGAAGTTGTAAAATACAATCGAATCAACCGATTCAAGGCAGGGTGGGCATTATATGCAGAATATTCACACATCGGCTTTCAGAGTTATACTGGTTAACAAAACGGGTGTTAAACTTGTAAACTTTGTAGTGAAAGAAAACTTTTAAGGCGTGTTGAATGAACGGTATAATCATTAATATCTGAATCATCAAAAGGTTAACCCAAAAATTCAATTATTTTTAATTTTAATGATTTTTAATTAAGCTCCGTCAAATGTTCTACAAAATTAAATGTCCTTATGAGACTTTGAACATCCCCAAAACTGGGGAGTCTTTCCGATGTCGGATTTCGGATATGGGATTTCGGAGACGTGCCGAAATCCGACATCCAAAATCTGAAATATACTGAGGGGATAAGTTCAATTTCATATCGCCAGCGAGGTTCAAAATCTCACTGACGATATGAAAAGTAAAACTCTTTTATTTACAAGGATCAGTAGAGATGTTAATCATGGTACCACCCGTCACTTTATTGCCTGTACCACAATCTTTTATGCGTTGACTTGACGGTGCGTTCACGATATTGTCGAAAGAAGCAGGCGCAAAGAAACCAGAGCGATTGGTATCACCTACAAGATCCATATCATAAGAACCATTTCCAGTGCCTGTATTATTATCAAGCAAATTCCAATGTGAACTTGCAATAATCACAAAGCCTGCATAACCATTATTGGAAGCGACGTTATTATTGGCTTTCCAACCCGTTGCAGAAGCATCGGCACCCGATATTTGACCACTTGGCAACAAATAATCAGGTCTTAACCCACACAATTGGATACCAATTCGATTGTCATGAGTTGAGTTATTGATAGCTGTTCCCCATTTATCGCTCAGAAAAGCACCCCACAGTGCATTAAACATTTCATTATTAGCGATATAAGAACTTAAGCTACTCGAAAGTACTATACCAGATGTTTGCAAGCCCGGAGTAGTTCTCCAAGCACCCGATGCCTTGA
>JANLRG010000630.1:0-1654 GCA_031361545.1 Bacteroidota bacterium | reverse complement strand
GTGTAAATCATTCAGATTGAGCATAAACCCACCAATGAGTGTACTTTTCATATTTTGAATAAAATATTCCTGCGACAATCGGGCTTCGGTTGTGTAGCTGTGAAATTGGTCAATATCTACTTGTCGGGGTGAATATGTATTAGTTGCAGCCTCTATTTTATCAACTTTATCAGCAAATCCAAGAAATTGTACGCTGTTGCGGCTACCCAGAACGGCTGATTGAGCCATATAGAATTTTGTATTGGGGGAAATCTGCCATTGAAAATTGATAGATGGTACATAAATGTCAGGATTAAAATAATTGCGACTACGGGTAGCTTGGCGTGGGTTGGCTTGAAACATCGAATCGGTCAAGGGACCAGGTATGTGATAAATATAGCGGTTCCTACCGATTTCAGCATGAATGGATACTGAGGGAGTTGGCTGAAAAGTGATGGCTGCAAATTGGGCTTCTGCGTCAGAACGAGCATCTTTTCTATATCCATTTGAAACTCGCTTTTGATAATAAGCATAATACGACCATTTTCCGTTTTTACCACCTATACTATTGAAAGAACTCAACAAACCATAAGACCCAACTGATTGAAGGCTTTCAATACTGAGGGGTCTTGTCGTATCACCTTGTTTAGTGATATAATTAATCATACCTCCAAATTGTGCTCCGTATTGCAACGACCCTGTGCCATGTATCATTTCAATTTTCTTAATAGCTTCCATCGGTGGGCTATAATGGCTGGCGGGATAGCCATAAATATCCGAATTTATCATAATACCATTTTGACGAACGTTGTATTCCCAAGACCGATGAGGGTCGAGTCCACGAGTAGCAATATTAACTTGATTGCCCGAACCGTCCATATCATAAACAAAAACACCTGGTACTTTCGCAAAAATTTGTCTTGGTGTTTTTTCAGCGACATTGGCATTGATGTCTGCGACTTGAATACTTTCACTCTTTTTACCTGCTGTCAAATACATACCATGTACATCCGAAAGGCGTTGAATTTCTGTTATTTGTTGCTTTGCTTTTACTTCAATTGTTTGAAGAACAGTATCTTTTTGAGCAAATAGAGAGGAGGATATAATTAAAAATAATAGGATTAGGTTTATTTTTTTCATATCTAAAAGAATTAAATAATTTTTCATTAATTTAAATTAACTAGTTTTTTGGTTTTTTTTGCTGTGGTTTGAAGTATTAATAAAATTTTGGTAGAAGTTGCGAGTTTTAATCTCATTTACAAGATTGCACATATTTTGATTTGATTTTTCTTAGGAAGTATCTTTCCATTTACATTCGTAATAAGATGCTGTAAAATAAGCTTAGTTTTTATAATTATCCAAAAATCTACTTAAAAGTTACTTTTAAACTCTTTTGACAGAGCATATAGTAGGATTTTAATGCGTAGAGCTTTTAAAGCTTTTGTAATTATGTTAAATGATCTTTGATTTAGCTTTTTTCATAATTAGAATGTCTTTGTTTTGTTGTTCTGTATTTGTAGCATTCAATTGATTTGATGGGAACGAGTCCAATGAGTACATTTATGGATGTAACAACTGGAACCTATAATCATTTGAAAACAATTTCAACAACCAATTTACTATCAACGTCTACGAATGAATTGCGTGATACAACAGCTGAAGTTCCAGCAAATCA
>JANLRG010000628.1:0-2315 GCA_031361545.1 Bacteroidota bacterium | reverse complement strand
TGGCGCGCGATCCCGAGCAGCGACACGAGACAATTGCGGAGCTCCGGGCAGAGATCCAGGCGCTCCTGAAAAATAAAGGATCGCATTGCGGATGCCCTCCACAAAATCTTCCTGACGCTGCGAGCGCAATACTTCCACATAGGTCAGTCCACTATAGCCAAGTGTAATGACGAGTGTTTCTCCCTGAATGATTTCTCCTGTATTGCAATCTACCCACGATAATTTTTTACCCGCAAAATCTACCTGCATCAATTCACCGGGAGCACATGGTTGAACCATCGATACATCCTCTTGTTTAGTTCGCTGAAGAATACGCTCGCAAAATTGAGAGTAACGATAGCCCGAAGGATACCTGGCCAAGTATTCCTTGTGAAGGAGTTGACGTGTGACGCCGACACGGTTCAGTTCGGTTTGGATCAGCTCGTAGTAGGAATCAAAATCCATTCTGCGTTGCTGTTCTACAGGCAATGCCGGAGAATCAAAAAGAAGTTCACGTAAAGCTTCATCCTCCATGGAAAGAGCGTGGAATAAATCCAGATCTGATTCTTGAAGACGAAGAAAATATTTATCAATTATTGAACGATGAACTCCCGTGATGGAGGCCACTCTTCGTTTAGAATAACGTTGACTGAGCAACGTGAGAACTTGTCGGAACTTTTGCATAGTGATCGGTGTATTGGCCATAAGCCAAATAAAGACTTATGGAACCGATCATCAAACTAAAAAATCAAGTGGTACACTATTGCCGGAATGACAGCTTTAAGCGAAGCGTACACCGGAATCAACTTTGAGCAAGTGGTACACTATTGCAGGAATGACAGTAGTAAGTCATTCCCAATCTGCTCGTAATTAAACCGAACTAGTGGTACACTTTTTCCGGAAACCGTTACTTTTGAAGTGGTACACTTTGTCCGGTAGAGTGGTACACTATGGTCCGGTATGTACAGTTATATTTATTTGTTGGCAAGTCAAATCACTTCCTAAATCATTTGCGGCAAAAAGACAAATATTATACAGGCCAACTGTTGGATATATATGTTGAGGATTACCTGTGGTATCAAAAGAGCCATCTCCAAACGACCACCAGAGCCTTGTACTATTTAAAGAAGTATTAAGAAAATCTATTGTATTTCCAGATTGGTTACTAATTTGAAAAATTGAAACGGGCAATGCAGCTATAGTACTTAACGTATTATTTGTTATCACTGGTTCATTAAAGTCGAAAACTATCCCTGCTTTATTGGTTATTGCTGTTCCCGGAATTGGATTGCTAATGGGTTTAATCCTAAATGTTAGAAACCCATTGCTTCCTTGTGAATCAATATTGCTATCCGGCAATAATGCGTTTTGGCATGTCCATTTTAAAATATTGTTCGGAAATTGTTGTAGGTTGAAGCTAAGGCTGCTTGATATCATTTGGAATGTAGCTAAGTTCAAATAAGGCGATAGAGTGTCATATATTGAAATATAAAAGGCCGTATCTGTTCCTGTATTTTGGAATTGAATCGTATATTCTAAATACTTGTCAGGATCAACTAATGAGTTTGAACCAATTCCTGAAGGATATACTTCTTTGTCATTTGGGTCTCTAGAAACTCCAACAGGAATACAAATATCTTTTTCATTTCTAAGATTTGTCAGAGGTAATTGATTTATTTGGTCATATGTCGGATTGGATCCACACCCTTCAATGGAAAATACTTGACCATCATAATTTATTTTATTTATAAAGTCAATGTGATTAATTTCTAACCTAATTGTTGCGCCGTTTGCTTGCCAATAAATAAGCAAGCTATCTCCAAATGGAAGGGAAAAAGTATCACTGTAAACAATAATATTATTTTCAAAAATTTTATAAATTCCATTTTGATTGGTTCCGTTAAGATTTTGATTTCGTAAAATGAATTTAATTGAATCGTTCGAAAGGCACTCCCCGCTAATTTCTGTTTTATTTTTAATAGCAATAGAATCGAGGGAACTACAGTTCATATTTGGAGATATTTTAAGGTGACAACAACGCAAAGAATTTGGAGGGTAAGCGCATTGAATATTTTCAGTAAAACTTATTGAGCCAATCTGTAATGGCATCAAATCTCCAATATTAAATGTATAAATATTGCCATTTTGGTTATATGGAATGGAGCTGTTTGTTAAATAAAAATATGGATCAGCTCTGTATTCAATTGAAACATTTTGAGCAATTAGATTGCCTAAATTTCCGTAGTTAATCGCAAATGAATATCCCGGGGCAATCCAACATCTATTTCTAATGCTCCTTAGCCCTGCATAATCAATAAAAAGTTTAGAGCAATAGG
>JANLRG010000622.1:0-1002 GCA_031361545.1 Bacteroidota bacterium | reverse complement strand
GTTCAATGTCAAACTGGTTGGGCTTACTAAAGAAATAAAGCTTAACAATGGTTTGTTTTCAATCCATACTGATAAACTATTGGATGAAGTAGGCACAACAGACTTGATTTTCATACCCGCCCTCAGTGGCGATATGAAAACGGCTTTGGCGATGAATAAAGAGTTTATTCCGTGGATTGCCGAGCAATATTATAGAGGTGTAGAGGTGGCATCGCTGTGTGTGGGTGCTTTTTTACTCGCTTCAACGGGTTTACTGAGGGGTAAAAAATGCTCTACGCATTGGCTCTTTGCCAACGAGTTCAGGGCAATGTTTCCTGATGTTACGCTCGTAGACGGCAACATCATCACCGAAGAGCAGGGGCTTTATTCAAGTGGCGGGGCGACTTCTTATTGGAATTTGCTGTTGTATTTGGTAGAAAAATATACTGATCGTGATACTGCCATCTTGGCTTCCAAGTTTTTTGCCATTGATATTGACCGCAACAGCCAGTCTGCTTTCATGATGTTTCAAGGGCAAAAAGAACATGATGATGCTGAAATTAAGCATGCTCAAGCCTTTATCGAGGAAAATTTTAATGATAAAATTACGGTGGATGAATTGGCAGATATGAATGCTCTGGGCAGACGGAGTTTTGAGCGGCGTTTTAAAAAAGCCACCAATAATACCGTAATAGAATACATACAACGGGTGAAAATTGAAGCTGCGAAAAGAGCTTTAGAAAAAAGCCGAAAGAACATCAGTGAGGTGATGTTCGATGTCGGCTATACAGATACCAAGGCGTTTAGAGATGTTTTCAAAAAGATTACAGGATTAACGCCGATTGAGTATCGCAATAAATACAACAAGCAAGCAGTAGCTGTTTAGTGTATGTATTTTAGGAATAAAATCATATAATCACCCTCATCCCTCACATCAAGCATTTTTCTTCATATCAGGTAAAAAGGCAGCTATTAATTTTTTCAACTCCACTACTTGAGGTATAATGCCTTGACTCAATACTT
>JANLRG010000234.1:0-5788 GCA_031361545.1 Bacteroidota bacterium | reverse complement strand
TGAATTTATTGAATGAACTTATTGGATGAATTTATTGGATGAATTTAAAGGATGAACTTATTGAATGAATTTATTGAATGAACTTATTGGATGAATTTAAAGGATGAACTTATTGGAATGAATTTAATGAATGAACTCATTGGATGAATTTATTGAATGAACTTATTGGATAAACTTATTGCCTGAATTTTAAACCTAGAAATTTTATTTTTGATAAATCAATTTCTTAATCGAGGATGTTGACCATCAATTTTTATGAAGTGGCTTTAATTATAATAGCCAATCAACTACGAGGCTTTACTATTTCTAATCCCACCAAACAGAGACAACTCTTTTTCCAGCTAACGTTTTTGGAATATTTATCGGAACACCATACATCCATCCTGTTTCAATTTCATCAGGATACAAAAGTTCGGTGATGTCTTTAATACGATCAACATCTAATTCACCAACGATATAAATTGTATCGCTAAAAAACCATTCTTGTGGAAATTCTGCATCGGCAATTCGAACGTAGATCGCATCTACTTCCGGATACTCGGTGATATGTTTAAAGACCTCATAAAATTCTTGTGGGGAAGGTTTGTTATGAACGATATTTACTCCAATTGAATCGTGGTTGTCATTGTTTTCAAAAAACTCATCTAGTGTTAACACTACTTCATTATCGGGATAACCGAGCTCGTCTAATTTGTCAAGGATTTCATCTTTTAGATCCATCATGGCTTTGATCAATTTAATGTGTTTACTCTTTTTTTGTAATGATAATTAATGGCTGCTTTTATTTCAGTGTAACTATAATCCTCACCAAGTTCTTCTTTCAAAATCTTCAAACTTTTATCGCCATGCAAATTAATTACACTTAGAATTTTTTGAAGCTTTTCTTTGGTGACAAATTTCAAAACGTTTATTTCACCGGAAACAATAAATTTTAATAAGTGTTCCAACACAGTGTTCTCTTTCAAATTTCGTTTGTCTGCAATTTCATCTGTTGTCAATCCTCTTAAGAAGAGGTCTAAACTTGTTCGTAAAGTGTCAGACTCGCTATCTTTAAATTTTTTATTGGAAACTATTGATGAATCTGAATGATTTGAAATGTTATGTTGATGACAATAATCTCTAATAATTTCTAAAAATGGTTCTCCATACTTCTCTATTTTAATTTGACCAAATCCACTAACGTTAGCAAGGGAAGAATTATTCCTTGGAAGTTTTATGGCCAGTTCTGTTAATGTTTTGTCATTGAAAATTACATAAGCTGGAACATTTTCTCGATCTGCCAAAATTAACCGCTGTGCTTTTAGTTCATTGAATAAATTCAGATCAAATTCTTTCGACAATTCTTTATCAACGTCGTTTTCGATTTTTCCTTTTCGTTCATTTCGAGCAACTGTTTTTGTTTTGTATGGCAGCAATGCCACTTTCTCATTATGAAACAAAACAGCTTTCCCTCTTGAGGAAATTTTTAAGACATTGTATTCGCCTGAAGGTTCAATAATATTCTGATCGATTAATTGTCGGAAGTAATGACGCCATTCATCAACAGCATATTCTTTTCCTTTACCAAAGGTGGGGAGATATCGATGTTCATCATAAATTTTTGCATTCGAAGAACCCTTGAGGAAATTGATTACATAAGTAATTCCAAATCGTTCATTCAGACGAGCGATTGCTGACAATGCTTTTTGTGCGATCTCTGTGCCATCAAATTTTTCAATAACAGAATCATTCAAGCAGATGTCGCAGTTATTACACGGCGCTGCATATTTTTCTCCGAAATAGTTGAGTAAAAATTTTCTTCGACAAGAATAAGACGAACAATA
The DNA here is from genome assembly GCA_031361545.1 of Bacteroidota bacterium. GTDB lineage: Bacteria > Bacteroidota > Bacteroidia > AKYH767-A > 2013-40CM-41-45 > JADKIH01. The sequence continues at coordinate 3,965 of JANLRG010000234.1, read as the reverse complement.
CTCTGACATTTGTTCCAACTTATTGAGCATAATCATTGTTTGCTCTTTACTGCTTTCACTCACAGCAAAACTTTTAAGCTTCACTACATCGCCAGCACTATAAAATAAAAGCGCATCCGATGGAAGTCCATCTCGCCCTGCTCGACCAGTCTCCTGATAATAACCTTCAATGTTTTTTGGAATACTCGTGTGTACAACAAAGCGGACATTCGATTTATCAATTCCCATTCCGAAAGCTATAGTGGCTACAATAATTTTTATTTCGTCACGCTTAAATTTCTCTTGTCTATCGTTTCTTGTCTTTGGATCGAGACCGGCATGATAAGACAATGCTTCATATCCTCTCTCTGCAAGTCGTTCTGCAATTTCTTCGGTGTTGTTTCTTGAAAGACAATAAATAATTCCGGATTGATCAGGTCGAACCGATAAAAATTCGATTAGCTTTTCGAAGTGATCATTTTTTTCTTCAATTGTATAACGAATATTTGCACGATTAAAACTTGAGATAAAAACATTTGGTTCATCTAAATGCAAACGATTTAAAATATCTTGTCGAGTATGTTCGTCAGCAGTTGCTGTCAATGCAATGATTGGAATTTCCGGGAAATGAGTTTTGAGTTTTGAGAGATGAAGGTAGTCGGGACGAAAATCGTGTCCCCAATGTGAAATACAATGTGCTTCATCAATTGCGAAAAGTGAAACGTTGACCTGCTTTAGGAATCCGAAGAAATCGCTTGATTGCATGCTTAGTCTTTCAGGAGCAATGTACAGAAGTTTTATTTTTCCATTAATGACATCTTCAATCAAACGGTCTTGTGTAAAACGATCTTGCGATGAATTTAAGAAAGCAGCATTTACACCATTCAATCGTAAAGCATCGACTTGGTCTTTCATCAAAGCAATGAGAGGGGAAACAACAATTGTAATTCCAGGCAGCAAAAGAGCGGGCACTTGAAAGCAGAGCGATTTTCCTCCGCCAGTTGGCATTAAAACAAGGCAATCTTTTTTGTGATGCACTATGGAATCAACAATTTCTTCCTGCATCGGACGAAATTTATCGAAGCCAAAATGATTTTTCAGAACTGCATGTGAATTCATGTGACAAAAATACTCCAAAAAATCGGTGGCCGGTCGGTCATTTTAAAATTTACTCATTTGTGAAGGATAATATTAAAGGCTAGATTTAACTTTTAATAGACAGTTTTAAATTCTGCTAAGAAAATAATTTTTGAAAAGATGAAAAAATAGTTCTCTCTCGGAAAAGGTCGAAAGTAAAATCCTTAAAATTCTACCCTAAAGCCTTCCAGCCCATCAGCTAATTTTCGATCGTTAGACAAACGTGGGACTTTATTTTGCCCGCCTAATTTTCCGAGCGATCGCATATAATTGATGAAGGCATCTTTACGCAGACGTTTTATTTTTAGTGGTTGTAAAATATGTCCCGCTATTAAATCACGGTAATAAACATTTTGTCTCTGTAAACTTTCATCCAAAGACTTTGCAAATTTCTCGAGATTATCTGGTTGTTTATAAAACTCTATGAACCATTCGTGGTAAGGCAAACCATTTTCTGGATTTACCTGCGGGGCTACGGTGAACTCAATCACTTCTGCATGTTGTTCACGAGATGCTTGTAACAACGCCTTCTCAACTTCTTCAGCAATCACATGTTCTCCGAAAGCAGAAATAAAATGTTTTATTCTTCCGGTGACTATAAGTTTATAAGGATCTTTGGAAACAAATTTCACAGTGTCGCCCAAGCTATATCCCCAGAGACCAGCATTTGTATTTAGGATAATTGCATAATTGACTCCGAGCTCCACATCTTTTAATTGTACTCTTGTTGGATTAGAATTAAAATATTCACTGGAAGGAATGAATTCGTAGAAGATTCCAGAGTTCACCATTAACAATAGCGAAGGATCATTTTGTTTGTCTTGATAGGCAATGAAACCTTCACTGGCAGGATACAATTCGATGCTGTCAATTTTTTTTCCAATGCTTTCTTCCAATTTATTTCTGTAAGGCTCATAGTTAACTCCGCCATAGACAAAAAGATCGAAGTTGGGAAAAATGTCTTTTATTTTTTTTCCTGTACGTTCAGTAAGTTTGTCAAAATACATTTGTACCCATGGTGGAATCCCAGAAATGAAAGACATTTTTTCGTTGATCGTTTCGTGAACTATTGCTTCAACTTTTGCTTCCCAGTCTTCAATGCAGTTGGTTGTATAATTAGGTAATTGATTTCTCCGTAAATATTTTGGGACATGATGATTGACAATTCCGCTCAACCTTCCAACGGGAATACCATTGATAGTTTCAAGAGCAGGGCTTCCTGAAATGAAAATTAATTTTCCATCTAAAAATTTTGCTTTACCAGTTTCATGAATGTAACTGAGTAAAGCGTTTCGAGTGGAGTCAATATGATTTGGCATTGATGCACGAGTAATCGGAATAAATTTTATTCCCGATGTGGTACCTGAAGTTTTAGAAAGATAAAGAGGTCTTCCTGGCCACAACACGTTTTCATTTCCTTCTTTTATTTTTTCAATGTAGGGTTTCAAGCCTTCATAGTCGCGAATAGGAACTTGCTCTCTAAATTCTTGATAAGAGTTGACGGACTTCAACCAATGATCTTTTCCAAAATCAGTTCCTCTTCCTCCCGTTAGTAGTTGTTCGAAAATTCTCTTCTGCATAAGCGGAGCATTCTTCGACCACACAGCTGTTTGCCTGACCATATAGGAGGCAAAAGGTTTACTAAGAAGTGAGAGAAGAGCCATGGTAGAAAACAGAATTAAAATGCAACAAATTGAATAGGATCAATTGGAGTTCCATTGAACCACAATTCAAAATGGAGGTGTGGACCTTGACTAAGTTCACCAGAATTGCCGATGATTGCAACCACATCTCCGGCCTTTACAAAGTCGCCAGCTTTTTTCAAAAGTGCCGAGTTGTGTTTGTAAATGGAGAAAAGATTATTTGAATGCTGTATTCCGATAACATACCCTGTTTCAGAAGTAAAATTAGAAAAGATTACTGTTCCATCGAGCGTTGATTTAATGGCTTCATTTGGATTTGAGACGATATCGATTCCATAATGTTTAGATACTGGATCAAATTGATTGGTCACAGTTCCTTTGATAGGAGGGAAGAATAAAAAACTTTTGATACTGTTTCGGATGGACGTTGCATTTTCACTGAGAGAAAATTGATCTTGCGTTTCAATTTGTTTCCTTAACTCTTCGTCTTCTTTCGATCGTGAAAGTCTATGAATGGTATCATACTTAGAGTTATTCGCACTTGCTTTTGCTGTATCCTCTTTAATAAATGTTCCATTGATTACATTCCGAATATTTTCAATGTAAGCATCTCTTTCATCGACTTCTTTTTGTAAAGAGTCCGTTTTCAAAACCATGTTATAAACTCTACGTTGTGTTTTTAAATCGGCGTAACCTGGAATGTACTCTCTCAATCCGGTAAATGCGATGATGAATGTTGTGATGGTGATTAATAGGATAATGACAATTCCAGTTGCGACGAATACTTTCAAAGGACGAAGGTTGAAAGATGCTTTCTCTTCAAAAGTTTCGTCGTTCATGATAACGAGCCGAAACTTGCCCTTTAGCTTTCTGATGTATTTAACGTCTCTGAACTTCATAATGCGATTGCAATCTACGTCAATTTCATGGGATAGAGAAAATGAGATAAACGATTTGATAGGGTTTAATCAAGAGTGTCTGAATCACAGCTAGATTTATTTTACCGGATAAAACCCTGAAAACAATTCCTTTAAAAAACTTATTTCTGGGGCAAATTTCTTGTGTCGGCGAGAATCTGTGGGAGTAAAAATTCCCTCGGACAGCCGCAGAATTAGCAGAGGAATCGATAGATTTTTTCAAATGGGTTGGGTTCAATTGCAGTTGTCTGCGGGAATCTGCGGGAGAAATATTTCCCGAGGACAGCCG
>JANLRG010000120.1:0-1225 GCA_031361545.1 Bacteroidota bacterium | reverse complement strand
CTAAGGAACGAGAAATAAATAAAAGCGTGTTTTAACAATTGTATGTTTGCGGCAAAACTGGAAAATGATAGAAAAATATACGTCAATAGTTGAGCATCAAATGTACGCTTTTTATTGTAATTTGAAAGAACGGGAGCCACGTCATTACGCAGCAATAGAGGCACTAAAAATGGGTCATGGGGGAAAGAAGTACATCAAAGGACTGTTTAATATTCATCAAAAGACGCTTAAAAGAGCTATTGATGAATTGACCAAACCTGAATTATTTGCGCCGTTGCCTATTGATAAACAACGACGTAGTGGTGGTGGTCGAAAAAAAACATTTCATTATCCTGATAGTCAAGCCCAACTTCGCGCCTTAATCAACCAACACAAAGCAGGTAGTCCGACTAAGCCCGATGTGTATTGGATACATTTAAAGCCCAAAGAAATTGCTGTTCTTTATTTTACTCAATACGGTGTATTATTTAGTCATGGTTTTATTAAACGTGCACTGTTTGGGTTGGGTTATCGTTATCGAAAAATCCATAAGGCTTTAGCAACCGGTGTGTATGCAAACAGAGATGTTCAATTCAAAATTATCTTTAATTTAGTGCTTATAATGTCGCTCCAAAGCCCGGTTTTAAGTATAGATTGTAAGAAAAAAGAGCGTTTAGGCACACTTTATCGAGAGACGGCAAAAGTGATAGTCAAGGCGGCTCTCAAGAGGCATATGACCATGATTATTCTTATTTAGGCGAAGGTAAAGTGATACCACATGGCATTTTCGATTTACAAAAAAACTTAGGCTTTATCACCATCGGTAGTAGCAGTGAAACAGCCGCTTTTATCGTTGATAATCTCCGTTGGTGGTGGTTTAATTTTGGTATAAATGACTATCCAGATGCCCGTAATTTATTACTTTTATGTGACGCTGGCGGCGGTAATTCATATAGACACCATGTTTTTAAGAAAGAATTACAAACCTTCGCAAAAGAAATAGGTATTGATATTATAGTCGCTCATTATCCACCTTATGCCTCAAAATGGAATCCAATTGAGCACCGCTTATTTTGTCACGTCCATCAAACAATGAGTGGGCAAATGTTTAAAGATTATGAATTCGTAAAAACGCTTATTGACAAAACATCAACCAAACAAGGATTAAAGATAACGGTCAGAATAAACCTAAAAGACTATCAAACAGGTATAAAAACGGATAAAAATCAAGTCGATGAAAAAAAAA
>JANLRG010000576.1:0-15389 GCA_031361545.1 Bacteroidota bacterium | reverse complement strand
TCAATTTTCAATTTTCAATTCTCAATTTTTCTCCCCCCTTGCTTTGACTCAAAAAAAATGATTACATTAAAGACAATGAAAATGATTGTAAAACAATCGGAAAAAGACCATGTATCTCAACACCCACTCATATTATAGTTTCAACTTTGGAACACTCAGCATTGAGCAATTGCTTCAGGAAGCCAAGCGCTATGGAATTACAACGGTAGCACTCACTGACATCAATACTACTTCCGGTGTTCCTGATTTTATTCGACTCGCTCCTCAGTATGGAATTACTCCTGTCGTCGGAATTGATTTTCGAATTCGCGCAAAACAAATTTATATTGGCATTGCAAAAAATAATGATGGCTATCGCGAGCTGAACGAATTTCTTACCCATTGTTTGCGTCGCGGAACGAGTGAACAGCCAGAAATTCCAGAAACACCTCCCGAACTACAGAATGTTTTTTGGATATTTCCCTTTCATCGTGTCATGTCGATGCAGGCGAAAATGCTCGCTGGCCAAAATAATTATTTTCTTGGTGTACGTTCTTCACAGCTCAATCGCTTGCGTTTTACAGATTGGGAAAAGTTAGGTGATAAACTTGTTGCACTTTGTCCGGTAACATTTAAGCCCGGTGAATTTCAGCTGCACTCGCTCTTAAGAGGCGTCGCTAATAATACATTGCTTTCTAAACTTACACGAGAAGATCTCGCCGCACAAGATGAATACTTACTTACGCCGCAGCAGATACTCAAACATTTTGAAAACTGTCCGACTTTAATAGAAAATGCACAACGCATTTTAGAAGTATGCCAAATCGCTTTTGATTTTCATGAAAGCAAAAACAAACAAACATTTTCAGGAAGTAAATCTCTTGACAAAGAAATTTTACGAAAAGAAACATACAAAGGAGTAGAGTATCGATATGGTAAACCGACGTCTGTTATATTCGAGCGTGTGGAGAAAGAATTGAAAATGATTTCTGAGCTAGGTTTCATTCCTTACTTTCTACTCAACTGGGACATCATCCGCTATGCGCATTTCAAAAATTATGCTTATGTAGGTCGTGGTAGTGGAGCGAATAGCATTGTTGCATATTGTTTGCGAATTACCGATGTAGATCCCATCGAATTGGATCTCTACTTCGAACGGTTTATCAATCCATTTCGTGCCAATCCTCCCGACTTCGATATCGATTTCTCTTGGACGGATCGAGATGATGTAGTTGATTATATTTTTCGAAGACATGGTCGGCAGCATGTAGCCTTGGTCGGAGCTTATTCAACCTATCAGTCGAAAGCTGTTGTTAGGGAATTAGGAAAAGTTTTTGGTCTGCCCAAAGGTGAGATCGACGCCATCGTCGAAAATCGCCGTCATCCTGATACACCTGATAAAATAACTCAGTCTATCAATTATTTTGCAGCACAGATGCACGACATGCCGAATCATCTCACCGTGCATTCGTGTGGAATTGTTATCTCTGAAAAACCGATGAGCTGGTACACTGCGACCTTCATGCCTCCAAAAGGATATCCGACTACACAGTTTAGTATGTTGGAAGCAGAAGATCTTGGATTGTATAAACTAGATATTTTAAGTCAGCGAGGACTCGGCCACATCAAAGACACAGTTGACATCGTTGAAAAAAATTACGGAATAAAAATCGACATACACGCTATCGACGATTTCAAAAAAGATGTTCGTGTAAAAGAGTTAATTCGCACAGGTCGATGCATGGGTTGCTTTTATGTCGAGTCACCTGCAATGCGCATGTTACTAAAAAAATTGGCAGTTGATACTTATATCCAGTTGGTGGCTGCAAGCTCTATCATTCGCCCCGGCGTAGCAAAGTCGGGAATGATGCGCGAATACATTCTGCGTACACATGATCCTTCTCGCCGCACCTACATTCACCCCATCATGGAAGAGCTGATGCAGGAAACATACGGCATCATGGTATATCAAGAGGATGTAATTAAAGTTGCACATCATTTCGCAGGATTATCACTGTCGGAGGCAGATGTTTTACGAAGAGGAATGTCCGGAAAATTTCGGTCACGCGCAGAGTTTGCAAAAATCCATGACAATTATTTTGAGAGTTGTCGCAAGAAAGGTTATCCAGAAAGCCTCATCACAGAAGTGTGGCGTCAGATAGAAAGTTTCGCAGGCTATTCTTTTTCAAAAGGTCATTCTGCCTCTTTTGCCGTTGAGAGTTTTCAGAGTCTTTATCTTAAAGCGCATTATCCAAAAGAATTTATGGTCGGTGTAATTAATAATTTCGGAGGGTTTTACCGAACAGAATTTTATGTTCACGAGGCACGAATGTGTGGCGCCACTATTTTTCCTCCTTGCATCAATAACAGTCAGTATGTGACTTCCATTCGTTGTGATGAAATTTTTCTTGGTTTAATTCATCTTTCAGGATTAGAAAAAAACGTTGCCTTGCATGTCATTCGTGAACGCGAGGAAAACGGCGACTACAAAGGGCTTGATGATTTTATGAAACGGATTTCAATTGAACTTGAGCAATTGAGAATTCTTATTCGCATTGGCGCTTTTCGATTTACCGGCAGAACGAAAAAGGAGTTGCTGTGGGACACTCACATGCTGCTTGGGAAAGATAGAAAAACAGAAGTACGACACGAATTATTTGAGACTGGCGTAAAAACATTTGTACTCCCAGAATTATCCAGCACTCCGATCGACGATGCCTACGATGAAATTGAGCTACTAGGCTTTACTCTTCAAACGCCTTTTGAATTAATAAAAGACAAGTCTAAAATTAAACACGTCGCCGCTGATTTGCCTAAATTTATTGGAAAGCAATTTGAGATTGTTGGTTATATGGTGACTTATAAACATACAAGTACAGTTAAAAGGGAGTTAATGATGTTTGGAACATTTCTCGACTGCAATGGCTATTTTTTCGACACAACACATTTCCCGAAAGTAGCCGATATGTATCCGTTCAAAGGGAGAGGATGTTATATTGTGAGAGGAAGAGTCGATGAAGAGTTTGGATTTTGCAGTATCGTTGTCGATTATATGGAGAAAATGCCAACCACGATGGAACGACTGACGGGATCTAAATGAAGTAATAAGTAATAAATATTAAGAGCAGAAAGAAATTGAGAATTAAGAATTGAAAATTGAGAATATTAATTCAAGATTGAGAATAGGAATTGAAAATTGAGAATAAGAATTGAAAATTGAATAAAACTTTGTCACACAATTAATTTTGACAACGTTCTTCATTCGGTTAGTCTGTCAATTTAAAATCTTCAACCCTCGATTTTTACTTTTTACTTCTTAATTATTACTTTTATTTTTCTGACCATTGACCTCTGACATCTCACCTTAATTTTTCACCCTTTCACTTTTGCCTTTAGCTAATAACCTACTAAACCTTACACTTTTATTTTTATTTATTTTCTTTTAAAAGTGGCAAGAAAAACAAGTAGTGGCAATCACTTGAACTTATTACTGGATTTTAACTATTTTTCTATTCAATATCGATGTTTTAATTACGGCATCCAATTATAGAGGTGAAAACCATTGACACCACTTTCTATAAGTAATAACTTGCCTTTACCAATTTGACAAAACAAATCAAATTAGATTTTTATAAAACAATTGATCAATGAAAAGATCAACTCGAAATAGAAGAGTTAGATTAAGTAATAGACAAGTCCAACGGACTACTTTCAAAGCCAAATTAATTATTGGTGGAAGTAGTGCAATGCTTTTATGTGGAATAATTTTTTTGATTTTAGATTTAGTTGGAACAAAGAGTGCAAGTGCTTCAACAATGTCATCGGCAACGTTAACAAGAACTAGCTTTTCGACAGTTTCCACAACATCTGGCCCACAGACAACTTGGAATCATACCAACGTTTCAGGCTCAAATCAAATATTATTAGTAGGTGTAACCACACAAGACAAACCAGTTTCTTTTGTGAAGTACAATAGTGTGTCATTGACCTTAGCAGGAACAATCACTAAAAATTTAATGACGACGAATTTGTATTACATGAAAAATCCGCCTGTAGGGACCTATCAAATGAAAGTTTCTACCAATGGAGCAACAGAAATGTATGCTGGCGCAGATATTTTTGATGGAATAGATTTAACTGCTGCTATAAGTGTTTACACAAATAGTGGTCTTAATAATGCGCCAACCACTGGAAATATTGGTTCACCATCTTCTCAGTTTCTGTATTCGGTTGTTGGTACCATTGCGAAATTACCAACCCCGCAATCAAGTTCTACAGGCGTTCACTCACTTGGCAGTGCATTTTATAATGCTGCCGCGTATATAACAGGGGGAGCAGCAGCGGCTAATCGCTTTTCAATGGCATCGGCAGACAATTGGGGAGTGATTTCTATTTTAATTACGCCAACAGTTGCTCTACCCGTGACGTGGAAGAATTTTACTTTGAAACGTGAGGGCGCCAATGTAAAAGCGACATGGGTGACTGCTTCTGAAATTAATAATGATTATTTTATTCTTCAAAGGTCAACGGATGGAATACAGTTTACTGACATTTCAAAAGTACAAGGAGCGGGAAATACTACCTACGATAGCCAATATAATAGCAATGATGAAACTGATATTTACTCCAGTTATTACTATCGTGTAAAGCAGGTTGATTACGATGGCAAATACGCTTATTCTGAAATTGAATTCATGAAAGGGAAAAAAATGGAAGAACCTTTACTTGTTTATCCAACGGTTGTAAATGATCATGTTAATTTTAAAATGGCTTCTATCAATGAGCAAGAGAATTATAAAATTAAAATACTGGGTGCCTCTGGTAAATTGATCATTGAAAAAAATATTCAAGGCTCAGATCTATTGAATTCATTGGAATTAAACACGGAAGAATTTATTAGTGGAACCTACTTTGTAGTTTTGGAAAATAGCATTGAAGTAGTTAGTAAAGGCAGATTCATTAAAAGCTAAATTGTCAACCTTCGTGGAAAAATATTTTTTTCAAAGTAACGAAAATCAAATTTGTTCAGTTATTTTCGTTGCCTATGCCGACCAAAAAGAAACTCAAGATTGATTTACCTGCTCAGCCCATCGGGATTTTTGATTCCGGAATTGGCGGATTGACTGTTGCCAATGCTATTCAAAACGCTCTTCCTAATGAGTCATTGGTTTATTTTGGCGACACGGCTCATTTACCTTATGGTGATAAGTCTCCCGATTCCATCAAATATTATTCAATAAGAATTGCTCAGTTTCTATTGGAGAAAAATTGCAAAATGATTGTCATCGCTTGTAATACTGCAAGCTCCATCGCTTTTGAAACAGTGAAAGATTTTGTTGGAGGGAAAGTTCCCGTCATCGATGTTATTACACCTGTGGTGGAATTTGTTACTGGAGAAAAATCAATTCATAAAATAGGAGTGATTGGAACGAAAGGAACAATCAAGAGTGATATTTATGCTAAAAAAATTAAGGCCATCTCCAAGAAGGAAGTTGCATCATTGGCAACTCCATTATTAGCGCCTATGATTGAAGAAGGTTTTTTCAATAACAAAATTTCCAGATCCGTAATCGCCTCTTATTTATCGAGTAGAAAATTGTTAAAAGTGGATGCACTTATTTTAGCGTGCACTCATTACCCTTTAATTCGACCAGAAGTTGAAGAGTATTATCAACACAAAGTGAAAATTATAGATACTGCCGGAGTTGTCGCCAACGCTGTTAAACAGTTATTAAAAGGTAAAAAATTAATCAGCAAAAAAAAGGAACCCATTCATCATTTTTATGTTTCTGATTTCACTAAATCGTTTGAAGAAAGCACACGTTATTTTTTCAAAAATAAAATTCATTTGGAAAAAATAGATTTCTGGAAATAATTTTGATCGTTAGTTTACTTTTCTTCAAACCATTCAGAGTACATCACATATCGATCGGGTAAAAGCTCTAATAGTTTTCGTTGCTCTTCACTAATTGGTTTAACTTTTTTAGCTGGAGTTCCAGCATAAATAAATCCGCTCTCAACAATCGTCTTTTCTAAAACAATTGAACCCGCAGCAACGATGGAATAGCTTTCTAAAATTGCATGATCCATTACAATTGCCCCCATTCCAACCAATACATTATTTTTTAATTCGCAGCCATGAAGAATGGCATTGTGTCCAATGCTGCAATTATCTCCGATCGTAGTTTTTGCTTTTTCATACGTGCAATGAACAATAACTCCATCCTGAATATTGACTTTATTGCCAATCCGAATCGTGTTGACATCTCCTCTGACCACTGCATTGAACCAAACGCTGCATTGATCGCCCATGATAACATCGCCAACGATTGTGGAATTAGGAGCTAAAAAACAATCTTTCCCGAATTTGGGTTCTCTTCCTTTAACTGGTAATAAAAGTGTCATAATTTATAAATTAACAGTTGATTGATTTCAATTTCAAATAGAACCTTGTTGATGATAATATTTTCCGTAAATTTAAGCTTTCAAAATTATTTATGAGATTTATTCCAAAGATATTTATTTCTTCTTTCTCGGTCGTGATTCTAATTGCGATGTTACATGCATGTAAAAAGCAAGTTGAATACCCAATTATTCCTGCTATCGATTTTAAAAGAATTGAAGGAGTAAAAGATGCAAATGGAAGAGACCAAAGCATCAAAGTTACGATTGGTTTTACTGATGGCGATGGCGATATCGGTTACTACTCAGTTGAATCAGGAAAAAATGATCATCAGTTCGATTTTCCTGCTGATAACACCAATCCATACTATAATAATTTCAAAGTAAAAACATTTAGAAAAGTAAATGGAATTTGGACTGTAGATCCTGTTGATATCAGTGCTCGAATTCCATACCTCACTCCCGCAGGAAGTAACAAAGCATTGAAGGGAGAAATTGAAAGAGATTTACCTGTTCGTCCAGGTTTAGTGAAGGACACTTTTTATTATGAAATCTACATTTGGGATCGAGAACTTCATGCTAGTAATACTGTAACGACCTCCCAAATTATTCTCACTACCCAGTGATTTATTTGCGAAATTTATTTTCTCGTTTAAATTTTATTCCTTTTTAGTAGTCTGATAATTCAAATTATGTTTCAACAAATACTCTTGTTCGGTCTGCCCTGGAGTCGGAAAATAAATTGCTTCTTTCCCCAAAACATACAAATCCATAATTGTTGAATAACCCGAACGACTGAGTATCACTTCTGATTGTAAAATCTTTTCTACAAAAATATCATCAGCTAAATGATTGTAAATTTCAATCCCTTCAATTTCTAAACTATTTTTTTCATTAGGTAATCCTCTAATCAGGACTCCATGTTTGCCAGATTTTAAAATAACCTCAATGCATTTTTCTTCGAAACGACTGCGATACGGTTCAGGACCACTCACAATTGCACAGTAATAATAAATTGGTTCTATCGGTGTAGTTGTTTCAGAAAGTTTCATTAATGAGAAACGACTTAAAGGACCAATGAACTCAGCATTAAATGGCAATGGAAATTTATGGGATAGATCGCCCGATAGATTATCGGAAGATTCAAAATCTGGAATCAAACAACGATCAAAATTGTTAGTCCATGAAACAATTTTTCGATGTAGAAATGTTTCGAAGAATTGAAATGGCTTTGGACACTTTACCATCATTTGATGAGTAATGATGGTGGAAATTAAATTCCGATTAAATAATCCATAACAATTGTCGGAGTAGACCTCGTCAAAATTTTCAACTTGATTTAATTTTTCTAGCCAGATATTTTCTTTGCGTATTGTTTTAAATATAGAAGAAGATTTCAAAAGTAATCCGAGAGATAGAGGAAGGTAGCGGTGATAGTTGATGAAATATCCTGGCTTCTCAATAATTTTTAATTCAGGGAAATAGTTTTTCCAAAAATAGAGAGCATTCCCTGCCGAGGCTAAAGTCAAATCATGACCCTCAGACTGTAAATTACGAATTAACTGTACACTTCTTGTTGCATGCCCAAGTCCCCAATCCATTGCGGCAAATAAAATTTTTTTAGGAGACTTAATATTCATACGTTTTTGTAAATGTTAGACAGTTTAAACTCAAAGGCCCGGTGGAAAAGTAATAAGTAATAAGGATTAAGGATTAAGGATTAAGGAATAAGGTTAAAGGTCAGAAAATTTAAGTAATAAAAAATTGGTCACTGCTATGCTTGACTTTACATTTTTATTCTCCAAATGTCTAAAGGCTAATTTTCAATTTATAATTTTCAAATAATATTTTTTATTTTGTACTTTTTACCTTTGATTCAAATCTTTTACCTAATTTTTCACAAACTGAATTCGATTCGATATATTTTTTCCGTCGATACCTACTGAATAAATACCAGCTGTAAATTTTACATTGGGGAAAATTGAACTTAGAGGAAATTGATTTACGCCATCAAGCAATTCATAGGTTTTCGAAGTGGCAAGTAATTTACCAGTCACATCATAAAGCGATATCAAAATAAATTTTGTCTCATCAGAAAGAATTCTTAAAAATTGATTTGAAGCAGAAGGATTCGGAAAGATACTGAAGTCAGTTTTATTGTAGAACGGATTTAAAATATTTGTGGTAACACCAAGAGTTCCATCAGCATTGATATTCTGAGTGTAAACACCTCTTCCTGTTCTTTCATCTTCCCATACAGCAACTGTTTGTTCAGATCCTGCAATTCCAAAAACAGGAGTGAGCTGCACTCTTAATTTATTGCTGGAAACACTGGAAACAGAGAGTGTAATTGGTGTCCACATGGAAGCACCATTGAAGTCAATTTTGGTTGCCAACAATTGATTGTTTCCGAATCCGCCTTCAGCATAAATGATAATCATTCCATTACCCGAACTTCGCATGTCATAAGATTCGTCGTAAGCGGCTGTGATAGGAGTAACAGAAAATCCGTTAGGACCAAGAAGACGATTTCCTATTGAATCAAAAGACTGCACAGTAACACCTGCACTTCCTTGTGCGCCATCGGTTTCTTTGATCAGAACCATCGGATGAATCATACCATTTTCAAACCGAATCTTAGGAGACATGCGTTGAGTCGTAGTTGATGTGCAAGCTTCTGTCCCATCAACACTCCAGAGTGTTCCGCTTTCGTCTATGTGTTGAACATAGACATCGTTAAAAGAACTCACCACAGGGTTGCTCGTTGCAAATGCAATGTATGCACCGTTGTTTTCATCAGTTATAACAGAAGGGTAATCTGCAAATCCAATTGTCTTCGTTGAGATTTGAACTGGCGATGCCCAAACAGGATTTCCTGCACTATTGTATCGTTGCATGAACATCGTGCTCACTGGTGGGAAGAAAGATCCTGACTGACGAATATAAAGTAGTAAGAAGTCTTCATTCTTCATTGGAACAATCTGAGGTCGGCTATAACTAACGGTATTAGTAGAATCTATAATTCGATGTACACTAGACCAAACTCTGGAACCAGAAGGAGTCAGACGTTGAAAAGATATCCAACTTTTAGGGCTCCCCTGTGCTATCCATGCAATCACTGCATCATTAGCTGCGAGTATACCTACATGAGGTGCGATTCCACCAGCGGCAGCAGAGTCAAACAATGTAACACCGGCATTTCCATACATAAAATTTCCTGCACTATCCATTCGATACGCGACCACATCTAACAGACCAGAGCGCTCATCCTGAAAAGCAGTCACCATAGCATTGGTATGATCAACTTTTGTATCATAAACATAGATAGCAGAATTCTGTGGATAATTACTTACTGTAAATCCGGACGACGACAAAAGTAGATTTCCGTTTTCATCCATTGCATTCATGCTAAAATCGTAAGAGCCTGAACCATTCTGGTTGAACCAGCTTACAAATGTTTTTCCGAATAAAGGATTTAATACGCAAATCGGAACAGCTTCTTCGATAGAGGCTGAGTCGCGTACAATTGCATTGACTGCTGGATTATTAGAAAATTGTGCAGAAGCAGTTGCTGCTAAAAATGAAAATGTAAGAAGTAAATATTTTTTCATAAGATATTTTGTTGAAGCATGAAGGTAGAAAAAAGGGAAACAAAAAAGCTAAATCTATTTTATTTAAATTGAAATTTTTTATCAGGTGTTTTTAAAATTCCAATGCTTAACTATTATAAAACTGTATTGACTGTGTTGTACAAGCGGATTTTTTGAATTTTGTTTAAATGATGGATTCTATTTGATTTATTTGTCTTTATTTGATTTGTGATTTCTGTTGTTTGAACAAGCAGAATGTATCAATATCCGATCAACTTTATTAAATTCGCCCTCAGTATGGGAAAGAATAAATTAAAGCGCTTCGCAGAAAATTCAGAGTTTGCGAATATGATACAACCTGACATGGTATTTCCTCCACCAGATCATGCATTGAAAGGAAAGTGGAAAAAGGAGTTTTTCAAAAATGAAAATCCAATTGTTTTAGAACTTGGTTGTGGTCGAGGCGAATATGCCGTAGCACTTGCAGAAAAATTCCCTGATAAAAATTTTATTGGTATCGATTGGAAAGGCGCTCGTTTGTGGCGAGGAGCAAAAACAGGAATTGAAAATAATATTTCTAATCTCGGATTTCTCCGCATACAAATTCAAAATTGTTATGCATTTTTTGCAGAGAATGAAATCAGTGAAATATGGATTACTTTTCCTGATCCACAAATGGAAAAGTCTCGAGTGAAAAAACGATTGACTGCTCCACGATTTTTAAAAATGTACCGTCAATTTATGATTGAAGCTGGAACGATAAATTTGAAAACAGACAGTTTCCCATTTTATGAATATACGCTGGAAGTAATAGGAGAAGAGAAAATAAAAATTCATCGACAGACCGAAGATCTCTACAATTCTACTATTCTTGATGATGTCCTTTCTATCAAAACTACCTATGAGAAAATTTGGTTGAAAGGTGGTTCTAAAATTTGTCATGTAAAGTATAATATTAATTCATAATTTTTAAGAATGAAAAAATTGGCCGACGATAAAAAGCAAAAGCTTGATTCTTTTTTTGAGCAAGTCTATGCAGTTGTCCGACTAATACCGAAAGGCAGAGTCACTAGTTATGGCGCTATCGCCAACTATCTAGGCACAGCAAAATCTAGTCGGATGGTTGGTTGGGCCATGAATGGGTCACATACAATTCGTCCAAAAGTCCCTGCACATAGAGTAGTGAATCGAAATGGATTGCTCACCGGCAAACATCATTTTGCAAATGAAAAATTAATGCAAGAGTTATTGGAAAAAGAAAAAATCAAAATTAAAAAAGATCAAGTTCAAGATTTTAAAAAACATTTTTGGGACCCGGCGGTTGAGATTAGTTTATAGGTCAAAGGTTAGAAGTCAAAGGTTAGAAGTCAGAAGTCAGAGGGAAAAGGAAAAAGGAATAAGGAATAAGGAATAAGGTTAAAATTCACAATCATCAATTCACAATCATCAATTAAATAAATTACTTTTCTTACCTCTGACCATAACATTTGCCCTTTGACTTTGCCCTCTTTTCCCTACCTTCGCATCACTATGTCAATTACTAGAGAACAAGTTATAGAAGCCCTTTCTAATGTGATGGAGCCAGATCTTAAAAAGGATCTCATCACCCTCAATATGGTTGAAAATATTGAAGTTGAAGGCAAAAATGTGAGTTTTACAGTCGTGCTTACCACACCGGCTTGTCCAATGAAAGCGATGATCCAGCAAGCTTGTATCAATGCAATCATACATTTTGTCGATCAAGAAGCAACTGTCTCGGTGAATATGACTGCTCGCACAACTAGTGGTCGCGCTGCCAATGATGTAATGCTTCCTGAAGTTAAAAATATTATAGCCATTGCGTCTGGAAAAGGCGGCGTGGGGAAATCGACTGTTGCTGCAAATCTGGCTATTGCTTTAGCAAAAAAAGGTGCAAAGGTTGGTTTAATCGATGCTGATATTTATGGGCCATCTCAGCATATTATGTTTGGTGCTGAACACGAACAGCCCGCAGTATTTGAGAGGAACGGTCAAACGTTTATGTTGCCGATTGAAAAATTTGGAGTGAAAGTTTTATCTATCGGAATGCTTGTCGATCCAAACAAAGCAATTCCTTGGCGTGGGCCAATGGCTTCAAAAGCATTGAAGCAATTATTCAGTGATGCAGAATGGGGAGCGTTAGATTACATGTTGATTGATCTTCCTCCCGGAACTGGCGATATACATCTTACGCTCGTTAGCGCTGTTCCTGTGACAGGTGCAGTAATTGTGAGCACACCTCAGCATGTTGCTTTAGCGGATGCTCGCAAAGGGATAAATATGTTTCAAATAGAAAGTGTCAATGTTCCTGTTTTAGGATTAGTAGAGAATATGTCTTACTTCACTCCAGAGGAACTTCCGGAAAACAAATATTACATTTTCGGAAAAGAAGGAGCTCATAAATTAGCAGCAGAATTGTCTATTCCTTTTCTAGGAGAAATACCTTTAGTACAAAGTATCAGAGAAGGCGGTGACACAGGAAATCCAGTTGCGCTTGATGATGACACATTGATTTCAAAAGCATTTATGGAAGTTGCTGATAATATGATTCGTCAGACAGCCATTCGAAATGCAACACACGAACCAACTAAAAGAGTTGCCGCCGCAGCATACTGATTTTCATGATAGCGAATTATACAGAACTTGAGAAAAGAGTAGAAGAGGCCCTACACCAACTGCGTCCATACCTGGAAGCTGATGGAGGAAATGTTTCTTTACTTGACATCACCAACGACATGATAGTTCGACTTCGCTTTCATGGATCTTGTAGCTCTTGCAGCATGAGTGCTATGACACTCAAAGCAGGTATCGAACAAACAATTCTTAAAATGGTTCCGGAAATAAAAAGCGTTACAGCTTTGTCAGAAGATGAAGTATAAAGGTCAAAGGTGACAAATTGAAAATTGACAATTGACAATTGAGGATTAATTATCAATTGTCAATTCTCAATTTTTTTGACTTTTCAATCTATTGATTTAAAAACTTGCTAATTTTTTCGAAGTAAACATTTTTGTCCGTTGAGAAATTTTCTACATTGGAAGGACTGTTCATCACGATATAATTGGAAGTTGAACATTTTAAAAGTTTCATATCGTTAGGAGTGATCATTTCATCTTGTGGTGAAACGATAAGCATAACACCTTTTATATTCGGACGAGACCTGTCGCAAGCATACATCGGTTCATAATTTTTATCATAGCCAAAAGGTAGTACAACATCTTTTCCTTTTTTCTCTTTAATTTTCTTCTTCATCAATTCAAGTCCAGTCCAAGAACCATCGGCGATTATTTTTCTTGTTTCCGTTCTGTTGCAACCAACACCTAAAGAAAGTCCAGCCCCAATATTTTGACCATAGAGATCAAACTTTGTAATTGCTCGCGATTTGCGGAGGTAATCGGCGATAGAATTCAGATCGACGATAAATTGCGGATAGATATAAGTGTCTGGATCGATATTGAAATCACTACTTGAACCATAACCGCGATAATCATACATAGCCACATTCCATCCAACTGAAAGAAACTGCCCCGCAACTTCAATATTATCGGCCATATTTCCATCCCCACTTCCACTTATAATTATCCAATTAGTTGTCTTTTTAGAAGTCTCAAAAAACCAGGCATTCAAAGAGGCTCCATCTTTAGTAGCAACTTTTTCTTCTTTGTAAGTCATTCCATATTTCTCAGGCTTCACTTTATATTCTTTCGAAGGGGTCAACCCTACTAGTGAATTGGCAATAAAAATGGATACTGCTGTTAGAAAGAGTTTTGATTTCATTGGAGAAGGATTTGTTATAAGTTAGAATGTGGTAAAGTTAGAAATTTAGCTTTATTCCAAAAGGTGAAAATGATGAACATTTGCACTTCTTTTCCATTCAAAAAATGATGTGAATTAGACAAGCTCGACTCTTTCGACTCTCGCAAACCTGCTAGAGAAATCTCAATCAAATTGCTTGCTCATCCACGAATTGTGTTCCACTTCTTTTTTTATCATTACCGAAATTCACTAACAACTTTGAGTCATGAACCTTGAACCTTGATTTCAATTTTCCTACATTGTCCCAATGATTCGAGTAGTACATATTGTTTGGTCAGATGGATTTGGAGGAATTCTGACTTTGGTAAACGATTTAACAACAGCCCAAGCAAAACAAAAAGATTTATCTGTAGAAATTTTCCTGTGTAAGACTCCCGACAATGGAAGTGAGCAAGCTTTCAAGTTCGCCGTCCCTTGTCATTATGGTGATCTGAAAAAAGGTAGCGACGTGTCACCCGCTATCATTCGAAAACTGACAAAACTTTTTAAGCAATTCGATATTTTACATTTTCATTCTTTTAATTTAGCTACAGCCATTGCTGCTATTAATTCAGGAAAAAAAATATTTTACACAGAGCATGGCAATTTTGGTTTTGGACGAAAACTTTCTTTCGGAAATAAAATTAGTCGATGGATGTTGAAAATGTTTTTACAGAGAGTAGATTTTATTTCTTTTAACTCTAAATTCACAAAAGATTATGCAGAAAAAATTTATCATCTGAAATGCAATCGTGCAGTAATTTACAATGGAGTTAATATTTTACCATTGGTTAAAACTGATGACAAGTTATTGAAAAGTATTTCGGAAAAGACTTTTGTAGTTGGTACCTCTTCACGTTTTGTTGGGTTTAAAAGAATCGATCGATTGATTGAAGGATTTGCAAAATTCAGTCAAGGAAAAGAAGATGTTTTGTTATTGCTTGTCGGAGATGGTACTTTAAAAAATCAATTTGAAGAACAGATAAATTCGCTCGGCATTTCAACAAAAACACTTTTCACTGGTTTCCATTCGAATGTAAAAGAATACCAAAACCGGATGGACGTTTGTGTTTTCCCCTCTGAGAACGAACCATTCGGACTTGTCGCTGTAGAGACTCTTTCATTAGGAAAGCCAACAATTATTTTCGATGATGGCGGAGGAATGAAGGAGGTTATTGCGAGAGTCGGAAAAGAAGATATTGTTAATTCAACAACAGAACTTTCTAATCGCTTGGAGGCATATTATTTTTCACGCGATTCAAAAGATCACGACATTGAAAAGCGAAAAGAAGTTTCAAGTCAGTTCACAATCGAACAAATGGAAGAGACGATACGAGAAAACTACAAAGGGGTTTACAGTATCAGTTCCAGTCATAGATTCAGTAAATAGTGTTCTTTACAGTGTCAGTGTCAGAGCCAGATTCAGTAAATAGTGGTCTTTACAGTGTCAGTGTCAGAGCCAGATTCAGTAAATAGTGTTCTTTACAGTTTCAGAAAATTTTGTTTTTCACTATTTACTGAAACTATGACTGGAACTGGAACTGCAAATTTCAGTAAATAGTGTTCTTTACAGTGTCAGTGTCAGAGCCAGATTCAGTAAATAGT
>JANLRG010000553.1:0-1090 GCA_031361545.1 Bacteroidota bacterium | reverse complement strand
CCTGTTTTGTCTTATGCCATATTGCCTGAATTGATTGCTGGAACAACTTATAACTATAGTTTTAATACCAATAATCCACGCGATAAAAATATTTTTTTCTTTAATGGCAATCTCGATATGGCAGGTAATATCGTAGGACTTACCACCAAACCCAAACAAGCATTTAGCGAAAAAATTGCAGATGCTTATTTTGCTCAGTACGTCAAAACAGATGTTGAACTGCTCTATTCAAGGAAATTAAACACCGATGTTTATTGGTCTAATCGCCTCAATATCGGTATTGGTCTGCCCTACGGCAATTCTTCTTATTTGCCCTTTACGCGTCAGTTTGTCATTGGTGGTAGCAATAGTTTGCGCGGTTTTGTACCTCGTCAGTTAGGTCCAGGTCGTGTTTTAACGACATCAGAGCAACAAATTGCCTATCCTCAAATAGGCGGAGACTACAAATTAGAAGTTCAAACAGAAGTGCGTTTCCCACTTGTCAGCAAATTGCGCGGTGCGGTGTTTGTTGATGCAGGCAATATTTGGTCAAAAAACAGCTTGATATTTGGTGAAGATGCCCGACTCACGCGCCAATTTCTAAAAGACATTGCTGTTGACGGCGGTATCGGCATTCGATTAGATATCACTGTCTTGATTCTCCGCTTAGATATGGGTATTCCTGTACGCAAACCGTGGCTGCCTCGTGGTTCAGAATGGGTGATGGGACAAATAAATTTTGGCAACTCCAGTTGGCGCAAAAACAATATTGTGTTGAATATTGGCATTGGCTATCCGTTTTAGCGCCCTTTCAATGGTTTAATGCAAATCATGAGCAGAGACATATTACATTAAGCATACACTGTGTACTGTCCATTCTGTGCTATTGTCAAAAAATGATTGTAAACAACAGCGCATTTTGTGCTGTAAATGTTTCTATCATAGCTTACAGGTAAATGGGCATCTAATACTTTTTTAATCGCTAATTCTACTTGCAATTTGGTTTGCGTGTCTTTGTGCCAATCCGTAATTAAAACATTGGGGCGTTCTTCTTTTAAGCGCAATAAGAGGCTTTTAGCGGCTAATTTCACTTTTTGTTCTTCGTCTTTGG
>JANLRG010000534.1:0-1242 GCA_031361545.1 Bacteroidota bacterium | reverse complement strand
CCAAACCTCTATAAAGAGATACAAGCCGTTGGTTTTAAACGTAGGGTGAAGGTGTGTGTTTTTTAAAAAAAGACCAAATTTATACAAAAATATAAACGAAGCCCCTTTGTTTTAAAACATAACCTTCTTCATTATAGTGACAATAGCTGTCATTAGTTGTTCAACAACGTGATATTAACCGTTGCGCCGCTTTGCGATAAGGTGATTTTAGCCGCATCAAATGAAGGTAAAAGCAATTTCCATGGATGCAAATTATTGGACACGGCAAACGGTTCGCTCGGATAACCAATCCAATTACGATCAAAATTGTCGTTATTATTGAGGTCGTGGTAAATAGCCACCGAGTATTCGCCAACAGGTAGGTTTTTAAAGACCATTTGCATATTCTCACCCGTTGGTGTCAGTTCGATAATATCACTATATTGAGGCGTCAAAAAATTTGACCGATTTTGAAGCACGGCTTTGATATTGCCTTCATGGTGCTTGACATTGCTGACGTTGATGGTCAATGTGCCGCTTGAAGGAGGGGCTTGTGCCGTAGCCATTTGGTTAAAAAGTAGAAGCCCAAAGGATAAAATGCTGAATAATTTCATGATTATTAATTTTAAAAACAAGACTAATTCCAATCACACCTTTCTCAAAGCCGTCAATACCAACGCCAACATCGCCACACCCAACACCAGTAAAATTCCTACAAGGATGCGAATGCCAAAAACATCGGAAAAAACACCCACAAGCGGCGGCATGATGAAAAAACTGGCATAACCACATATCGAAACCATCGGTATGGCGACACTCGGAGACACCCCCTCAGTATTGCCCGCTAAGGAATAGGTCAAAGGCACGGTCAATGACAAACCCAATCCGATGCTTGCTAAACTGATGAGAACGAGCGTTAAATTTGTCGCCGCGTATAAAACGAATATGCCGAAAAATGCGATAAATAAACTGAAAATCAATGTTTTATACAAACCCAATCGTTGTGTTACTTTGTCGCCACCCAAACGCCCGATGGTCATAGCCGCCGTAAAAATGGTAAAGGCAAATGCACTTTCAGAAGCCGTTGTATGCAGTTCTTGACTGCAAAAAATGGCTGACCAATTCGTCAAAGCCCCTTCGCTTGCCATGCTGCAAAAAGCGAGTAAAGCGATGGGCAGCATCGTTAAACGTTGCCATTTTATGCTTTTTGTTGATGCTGTTTGGGTGGTCGTTTCTGCCGTTTCATCACTTGTTTTAAAATCT
>JANLRG010000532.1:0-1094 GCA_031361545.1 Bacteroidota bacterium | reverse complement strand
CCCTTTAGTAGAAAAAAGTAAAACTTTGATTTATAATGATACCTTCCTCCTGCCACGTTCTGCTCTCAGTGACAGCCATGCTACCATTCGCAATGACGGTTTAACGTATTATATCATGGGGCAAGTCTGTGTGAAAGCAGGATATAGGGGTATTGGCATTTTTGATGCGCTCTATCATGGTCACAAAGAATATTTATCAGCCAAATATGATGGTGTAATTACCGAAATTGCTACCGAAAATAAACGCTCGCTTGCAGCACATCGGCGCGTAGGATTCACAACCATTTATAAATATTACGATGAATTCAGTCAGAAAGACTGGGAAATAGTTTTGTGGATGTTTAATGATGGGTAATGGATGCGAATAATAGATTGAATAATCTTATTTCGTTCATTAAATGTGTCATGCTAAAATCCTCATCACATTAAAAGCCGTGCTTTCCAAATTTGCAGAAGTGGCAGCTAAAGCCTCTTTTAAGGCAACCAATTGAGGATTGATTGAAAAAGCTGCTTTGATTCCCCAATCATCTAATAAAAAGTGCGTTTTGTCATCCGAATTTGATATAGGCATATCCAATGAGCCGCAGAGTGCAATAACCGAAACATTGTGATGTCGAGCACGCCGTGCCACACCTTGAACGACCTTACCTTGTGCCGTTTGGCTATCCAATTTCCCTTCCCCAGTTATAATCCAATCAAATTGATGGTGGGTTAAAAATTCATCAAAATTGGTTAAATTTAAGATGACATCAATACCACTTTGCAATTCAGCATTTAAAAAAACCATGGCACCGAAGCCTAAACCGCCTGCTGCACCTGCGCCTGCTGTTAGACGTAATAAAGGTGCTTCAACTTCTAATTTTAAGTAAAATACTGAGGGGGTCATTATTTCAATCATCTTTGAAAAATGTTTCAATCCTGCATCCAATGCTTCAATATCTTTAGTAGTTGCGCCTTTCTGTTGGGCATATACGTGCGCTGCACCGTTGTGTCCAAACAAGGGATTGGTTACATCGCATATCACACGAGTAGGTGGGAAAGCCTGTAAATCAGGAGGTGGTATTATATTGTGTACTTTTATCAAATTTCCACCA
>JANLRG010000493.1:0-1563 GCA_031361545.1 Bacteroidota bacterium | reverse complement strand
TTTGGGATGCTGATGCCGGGGAGGAGTTACCAGCCGGAAGGGCAACGGTTTGGGTTTAATGGGAAGGAGAATGATAATGAGGTTAAGGGGGTGGGGAATTCTTTAGATTTTGGAGCAAGAATTTACGACCCTAGGTTGGGTAGATGGATGAGTTTGGATCCTTTGGCTAGCAAATATCCGTTTATGAGCCCATATGTTTATTGTGCAAATAACCCAATTGTATTTATAGACCCTGATGGAAAAAAAGTTGTAGATGCAAATGGACATGTGGTTGAAGTGAAGATAAGGAAAACAGATGCGGGTGAGGTAGAAAGTATACAGTTTAAATTCCATGAGGGAACATCACAAAAAGTAAAAGATAGCTTCTATTCGAATGCAGGAGCATTGTTCGCTGAATTAGGGAAAACAAAAACTGGCACTGAACAGCTTGAAAAGGCAATAGATATGAGCTCGAAAATTAGATTTAAAATAGAAGACAAATTTGGTCGAATTGATCCTGTAGAAGGCGAGTTATTGGGAGAAACGTTAACGCCTCAAACTAAGGAGAATGGTAAACTGAAAGTAGATAAGTCTAGAATAATTGAAGTTAAAATTTATAAAAAATCTATAGAGAAGTTCATGAAGGAAGAAAATTCAGAAGAATCCCAATATTCCTCTAAGGAGATTTTGGGTTATGTTACTGGGCATGAGATTGAACATTGTACTGATAGCAATAGGCAGATAGATGTTGACAAGCAAAACAATCCAACAAATTATTATCCTAACATAGAAAAGGCTCCAGAAGAAAGAGAAAAGAAAATCAAAGATGAATTCAAAGAAAAAAAATGAACCAAATGAAAAATATATTATTTTTGATTATAAGTTTATTTTTATTCAGCAGATCCTTTTGTGAAAGTCGTTTAGTTAGTACAAATGTCTCTGTAATGGGAATCAATATTACTCAGAAGCACGATAACAGTCTTGTTAAGAATTTTGTAGTTTTATTTATCAATTCCAAGGATACGATTTCTTGGCAATGCGGAGGAATAAAGAACCTAATGCTTATGAGTGACTCTAAAATGTTTGTTAAGACGGATAGTGTAGAATTTGTAATTGAGAATATTTTTAAGTACATGAATCACAACCGAGCATCTTACAATATTTCTATTGCTATTGGTGAAACCGAAACCGATTTAAGCGAAATAGAATATATGAACAAAAAAGGAGTGCCGATTTTTGATATTTATAGTCCAGAGCACGATTCTAAAATGATGAATACTATTAAAATTGAGACGGTAAAATGATCTCAGAGGGGAATCTTTGGCTTAAATACTTTTACTTACACATTTCCGATACCGTTCCATGATTCCACAAACCTAAAGAGATTCACTTTCTTGAGGTTTGAACAAATTTATTGCAATCTGTGCAAATTGATCAAAGAAATCGCCGAGTGGGGAGATAGGAATAATAACAAAGGTGATCTAACCGGACAAGGTGAAGCTAGTGATATTCAGGTTAAAAATGGTATTCCTGTAAATGGAACAGCTCCAAATGGGCTTCAAAAAGTTCCTTCTACTTGTGAAG
>JANLRG010000466.1:0-2213 GCA_031361545.1 Bacteroidota bacterium | reverse complement strand
GCAAACCTTCACCATAATCTCGAAAAGTCTTTCGCATGGTGGGCAATTTTTGGGTGTCTTTATTGCCCGCATCTTGCGTCTGTACATTTTTGGTTTCTTCACTCATAACTGCTTGATTTTATGTTTTTTATTAAAAAAAAGCTTTTTTACTGAGGGGGTGCTTTAATTGTTAAGATTCTGCCATTTTATGACTGAATCTCAAGATGATAAACTCAGCAGGGCGCACTACTGCCATACCGATTTCAACTATCATCCGTCCCTCCAAAATATCTAATGCCGACATAGTTTCATTCAAACCCACTTTCACATAAAAAGCATGTTCGGTTTTGATACCTTGAAGCGCACCTGCCCGCCATTGAAGAATGAGAAAATTTTCAATCATGGTCTTCACCCGAAGCCAAGTATTAGCATCATTGGGTTCAAAAACAAATTGCGATGATGCTTTTTTGACAGACTCTTCCACCATATTGAAAAAGCGACGAACGGGAATATATCGCCATTCATTGTCGTTGCCTGCTAAGGTGCGAGCACCCCAAATTTTATAGCCTTTACCAATAAAATAGCGGATGCAATTAATTGATTTGCCATCGGTATCGTCCACATTCAGCCCATCTTGAATATCATCGGTTATTTTATAACTCAAGCCATCCAATGAATTAATGGTTTCATTGGCAGGTGCTTTCCATACGCCACGAGACTCATCTACCCGAGCATATACGCCTGCTACTGAAGAACTGGGCGGTAGGCTGATAGATAAAGAGTCAATAGCCAGCATTGCCTTTGAGCGTTCGGCATTGTTCAAATCTCCAAGAGCTTTATCAGGTTGAGGCGAACCATTTTCAGTGACGACAATTTTAATTTTTGCTTCATCCTTAGCATAATTGAAAACAGTTCTGATATTGGGGAAATAAGCAGCACCATATTTCAAAAACTGCGTAACGCCCCCCCTAAATGCTGCTACAGCTTGTTCGCGACGCGTGTTCGTGAGATCGCGTTCTGGGATGGGCAAATCCATAATGACGAAGCGGTCTTTCAAATCATTGCATTGCTGCAAAGCAACATTCAACAATCCAAAATATTCGCCCGCATCCATCCCTTGCCCTTCGGGAAAGACTATAAGTGTAGGCTCATCTTCCGTGCGCAAGGCATTCAAGCCATCTTCGAGCGGCGTACGTGGAATTGCACCTCCAAATGTAGTGAGATATGTGCCTACCGAAACAATATAGCAAGGACCACCCCCATTATCAAAGAAAGATTGAAGGGCGTAGTACATTAAATGGCGAGAGGCATCGCCTACAATAGCTGCCGTCCAAAGTTCCTTAACCGTTTTGCCACCATCAAGGGTGCGTTCAGCGGTTACGACAATGTTTTCTTCGGGCTGCGCTAAGCCGAAATACTCTACATATTCGAGCAAAGAAGTAATGCGCGTAGGGCGCAGAGTGCGGTCTTCACCATCCCGTCTGGCTCTGGCAGTAAAGCCTATGAAGGCAGGAATAGCCGTTTCGACGGCAGCCACGGAAGGCGGAAACTTCGGGATTTCTTCGATGTAAACCCCGGGCGTACGGTAATTAGCCATGGTATTGGGTATGTTATTTTTCTTGAAGAATAGATTTTTGAATCGTTAAAAGAAAATTTCGGAATAAAGTCGCTGTTCTTCTTTCGTTAAATTCTGTACAGCTGGTTCAGGTAAGGTCATTTCTCCGTTGGAGAAGGTCAATTTCGTCGCGGTTTTTGTTAGCGGATAAGACTGTTTGGTTCGTAATATCATCAGGGTTGCATCGTATATATATAAGGTGTCATCACTTGGTTTTAGATTTTTTGAAATCACTTGGTTAGCATTATCATGTATTTTTCTATAAGTCAAACGGTTTAAAAATCGAATATCAAATAAGCGTCCGCCTACCCCCTCAGTAATTACACCATTTTGAGGTGTCAAAATATTAAAACCATCGGGCAAGCCTTTTTTATGAGCTATATGAATCACCCCAAGACAATTGGCTTCGGGCAATTCTTCACTTAAAAAAATTTCTTTTTCAAAATTGAAACCAGCGTCACCTTTAATTGTCAATTGATAAATACCATCGGGTGCTTTTAAAAAATCTAACGCAATTGTTTTCAAAGGTTCATTACTCTTAAATTCAGAACTGATGTCGACATCCGATGATTTCAAATTCACCTTCGCATTTTTTACATTTGCTGGCAATTGAAAATCA
>JANLRG010000458.1:0-3902 GCA_031361545.1 Bacteroidota bacterium | reverse complement strand
AGTGCTAAGTTTTCAAAAGTAATTGTGTAAGTGAGATTGCGAGACTTGGAAATATTTTCTGGTCCCCAACCTGATACGTATTTGGCGTTGGGGTCAACGGAATTGCCTGCACTCATGCCATGTTTACCCTCGCGTTTAGGAGATGGAGGTGGACTTCTTTTTTTTCTCTTATCATCTTCAACACTAGGACAGCCGTTACTATATAGGGAGTAGGCGAAAGGGCAGTTATCCTGCATATCTCCATAACCATCGCCGTCTTTGTCAGGGCAACCTCTGCTATTAAGTTGATAAGCTTTACCAAATACAGTCGGACATTTATCCGTTAAATCATCAAAACCATCGTGGTCAGTATCCTCTAAACCATCTAAAACGCACTCTCCCATACTTAATAAACATTTACGACTTTTTATCCCTTTTCCTAATAAACTATAACTATCAGCAATTTTCTTTGTCAATTCTATTATTTTTTGTGTACTTTTCAGAGTTTTTATACATTTGGCTGTAACAGCACCTAAATCTAAACTTGCGTCTTTTACTTTGTAATCTGCGGAACGTGGCTTAGTTAAAAGTTGTACTATTTCAATTTTACAATCCGATGGAATAGGTATTAACAAGTCAGTGAGTAATTCACCACAATTTAAAAGAACTTCCATTCTATTACATTCACTATTCCTTAGTTGTACTGTATTAGCTTGCCGAGCATTAGAATTTGCAAAAAGCCCCGTTGTATTAGAGAAAATAGGAGGAAATGTTTCATAATTGAGTGTGAAATCAATATTTCCATTTGAAGTTTGAACTACTGGAACAGTTAGTTCAAAATCAACATTTACAGTAGATTCAGCTTGAATAAATGGTAGTAACAGAAACGCATACTTCTTACCTTCTAATGAATCATATTTAATAGGA
The DNA here is from genome assembly GCA_031361545.1 of Bacteroidota bacterium. Taxonomy (GTDB): domain Bacteria; phylum Bacteroidota; class Bacteroidia; order AKYH767-A; family 2013-40CM-41-45; genus JADKIH01. The sequence continues at coordinate 2,996 of JANLRG010000458.1, read as the reverse complement.
TTTTTCAATATCTCAATGTTAGGAGAGGCAAGTAATTCAATCACATTAGGGTCAGTCGCCAATTGAGTTGGTAACTCATAAGAAACGGGAGTCAATAACTTGACATCTGCAATTTTGGGAATACCTGTTAGATAAAGAGGAACCATAAAAGCATCTGTATTGCTTAAATTCTTAACGACTATTGAAAATATACGTTTAACCCCTGTTCTGAATCTCCCAGGACCAACTAAACTGACATTAAAAAGGGGGCTTTCGCTTGGTTGCAATTCAAAATATGTTTTTAAAGTATCGGAAACCGTACCTAACGAAGCAATAACATCGTATAAACCCACTTGTACGGCGGCTGAAAAATTGAATATTGCCGTGGCTTTAGATACTGAATTTGTTGTTACAGTCTCTGGACTTATAATTTGTCCCGTAGCTGAACGCAAAGAAATCCGACTATTCGCATCAAATCCATAACCTTCAATTGTTACAGTTACGTAACTTCCTGTGCCACCTCTATCGGGTGAAACTCTGTCAAGTGCTTTGACGTTTACCCGTAAAAAAAGTGTATCATTTTGACTACTTACACTTGTGGCAATAAGCCGAACAATATAGCTTCCTGCAACAGGGTATTCATAAGTAGGTGATTCTTCAATAGAACTTGCCGTGTTGCCAAAGTCCCAACGATAACTTGTTGCGCCTCTTGAAAGATTGATAAAACCGACCGTTTTTCCTTTTATGGCGTAGGTGTAATCTGCACAAAGACTTGCCGCAGGACTGCACACGCCTACTTGCACCGTTTTACAAAGGGTGTCAATTACTTCTGAACACTCGTTATAATTTATTTCGCAAATTTTATAAGCTCCCCTAACTTGGTCTTTAAATACAGGATTCACAACGTTGGTAAACCCGCCTCTGACAGTATCATTCAATGACCATTGTAAACGAGGAAAATAACTTGATACAGATTGGTTACTAATTGTTATACTGCTATTGGTTTCTTTCAAATCAAAGCCATTAACAGGTTTTCCGATATTGCAATTCTACGCTCTGTCCTTAAAACTATACACCACTGGTGAAGGGGAGGATAAATTATAAGTACCAAATCTAAAAGGATCGGGTGGATATATAGCCATTGAACTATAATAGCCAACACTATCGAGAACGAAACCACAGCCAAAATCTTTACCTTTCTTAAAAGGGGTCGTCTCTTTAACCCATTCCGCACCACCATAAGCCCAAACATTTTGAGTATTACCTTCCTCAAGGGCATATATTGTTCCACCTAAAACGAATAGATAAGTTCCTAAATTGAATTTGGAAATTGGCCTTCCAAGTCCATCAAATGTTGCTGATATAGATGCAGCACCAGTCTCTGTATTCCAAGCACCTACGTAGCCGCCTCTTGCAAAATAGACCGTTTTGCCAATTAAATAAGGCGTAATTTGAGAACCGCTACCACTAAAATTAAGGTCTGATGTGTAACCTAAATCACCCGCCAATTTATTATTAACAATTTGGGCACTCGTTAATTTACTACTGGTCAACCAATTATTTCCGTCAAAATATTTAAGCTCGTAAGTTGGTGTACCCGTTACAAATGTTTCCATGATATAAATCAAACTATCCGACGATACAAAGCAGGAAGCCACATATTGAGGTAATGGTTTGGGTGTCCATGTGGCATCAATAGGATTAAATTGCCACATTTCGGTCTTTCTTTGCCCTCCAGATCCTTCATTTAAATAAGTAAAAACATAGCCTTTTCCTAAGGAAGTAAGCCCGCGCGATGAACTAAAATTGATGTTGCCAGGAAAAGGCGTTGTTTTTGACCACGTTTGGGATGTACCATCAAAGACAAAGACGTCTCTCGTTCGAGGTCCAGAAGTCTCCATAAAAGAACCCACTACATAAGCCTTATTGCCAATTGTAAAAGCTGTATGCCCTAACGTACCGGTAGGTGGTTTTGATTGCCCGATGGCAAGTAATGTACATAAACATAGGAAGAGAATTGTGAAAATAGATTTGTTCATTGATAAGTTTGTTTAAAGTGTAAGAATTGGGTTAAAGTTTAAAAATACTGAGGGGTAAAACAATGTTGTAGAAGTTCCTTAAGCATGATTTATCAAAAACTCTATTTAAACTTAGAAAAATGCTCATGCGTAATCCGCCATTTGTCTTCATAATTCACAAAAGCCAATGTCCCATGAGCCCTATCTGCCACCGCTGTACCTTGTACTTTGCCAGAATAAGAGATGGTAAACGTAGAAATAGCCACTTTATCAAATACATCTACTTTGATGTCTGAGAGTTTGTATTCAAAACCCTCCAACATTTTAAAAGCGGCTTCTTCGCCTTGCTTATTTTCTGCATAATTCTGTCGATTGGGTGAACCATCCACATCAAATTTTGTGAACTTGGGCGAATTGAGATGGAAGGCATCTAATTTTACAAAGTCACCCGCTTTGGCAGTGTTGAATATTTCAGTCAGCATACCTGTTATTTTAGCTTGCACATCCATGTAGGGTTCTTTGATAATATCTACTTTAGTAGGATTGCAAGCCATTAATAGGCATAAGCCTAAAATACATGGAAACACGCGTGTTAGTCTAATAGTATTTGTCATAATAAATGGTTTGTTTAAAGTTTTAAATAACAAGATTTATATTATTATCTGCATGGAAAGTAAATAAGAAGATGGATAAATTAGCACCCCTCAGTAATTTATGCGAAGGCCATCAGTTTTGATTCATCAATACATTGAAAGCAATTATCTAATTTATACAGACTTTTACTGCTTAAAAGCAACTCCAATAAACTTTAAAGCATCGCCCAAGCCTGTGCGCCAATAATCCCAAGTATGGTCGCCATCTCGTATTCTAAACTCGTGAGGGATTTGTTTATCTCTTAATATGTTGTGAATAGATGCATTGCCTTTGTAAAGGGAATCATCATCCCCAACATCGAAATACCATTTTATCCTTTTCAAATCAACGGCATTGCTTGTTTTC
>JANLRG010000397.1:0-1451 GCA_031361545.1 Bacteroidota bacterium | reverse complement strand
GTTCACATGGACAGCACGGATTTTCATGTGGATGGGGTTTATAACTCCCGTAGTGAAGATGTTGGAGAGCATGTGATTCATATTCGACAAGGTTACAGTCGAGACCACCGCCCCGATTTAAACCAAGTTGTGTTGAATCTGATAGTGGATAATGAAGCGGGTATTGCCTTGCATATGGCAGGATTAGACGGTAATACAAGTGATAAAACGGCTTTTAATGAAACCCTTAGAGACCATATCGGACAATTACAGGCTGTTTATTCGATTGATTGTGTGGTGATGGATAGTGCGGGTTATACCCAAAAGACAATAATAGATTGTGGAGCTGGCATAAAATGGGTTAGTCGTGTTCCAGATACCCTCACTGAGAGTAAAAGAGCGATTGAAAGCCACTTCGAGACTTGGATTCCCTTGTGTGAGGGTTATGAGTATGTGCCATTAAGTTCTAATTATGGTGACATTGAACAACGTTGGTTATTAATCTATTCACAAGAAGCCTTCAATCGAGAAATCAGCACACTCAAGAAAAAATACGCTAAGGAAAGCGAGAAAGAATATCAAGCCTTTTTAAAATTGACGCATCAAGTTTTTGACTGTGAAAGCGATGCTCAAAAAGCAATAGAAAGGTTCGTTAAAAAGTGTAACTACTTGTCTTTCAATCATTTAGCATTTAAAGAAGTACCTGTTTTTAGCAAAAAAGGGCGACCTAAAACAGGGGCATTGCCCATTGCTATTCACTTTCAAATACAAGCCAACGCATATTGTGAGTATGGCATATTTGAAGCAATGGCTCATACAAAAGGTAAATTTATCGTTGCTACCAATGAATTAAATACGGTAAAATTAGATAATGAAACCTTGTTCAAAACTTATAAAGGGCAGTCAAAAGTAGAAAAAGGGTTTAGATTTCTCAAAGACCCTCAATTTATTGCGGCTACTTTATTTGTGAAAAAACCAGAAAGAGTAGAAGCCCTTTTATTTATAATGACCCTGTGTTTGACCGTTTACGCCGCAATTGAATATAGAATTAGGCAAAAATTACAAGCAGAAAATGAAACGCTACCCAATCAGCTTGGAAAAGAAGTCAAAAACCCAACCGCAAGATGGGTCTTCGCTTGTTTTACGGGTATTCATGTACTTTATACCAGTGAAAAAGTTTGTATTTTAAACTTTAAACCCCTGCATCTCAAAATTATAAATCTACTCGGGCATGAATACCGAAAATACTATTTGATAGAATAACTGTGGGGAATGTCGGGTCTGGCTCAATCTCGTTTTTTCATCACCCAATAAAGACAATGGCTACGATATTTCAGATTATCAAAACATTATGAAAGAATGCCACTTTTAATGCAGCATGCATAGATATGAGCAAAGCCAAGGTGTTGATTGGCAATTATCCGACCCCCTCAGTCAATGGGCAGTTGAAACCTTATGAGGCGGTGATATTG
>JANLRG010000392.1:0-1050 GCA_031361545.1 Bacteroidota bacterium | reverse complement strand
ACAAAGCAGCCAATTACTAAATAATCATTATTCATTATTCATTCATCACTATTCATTCTTCATTATAAAAATCATCCTCTCCTTACAAACTTCCGTTGAATCTTTTTATTTTCTGTGGTGATTGAAACATAGTACACCCCACTAACAAACGTTGAAACATTGAAATGCAAATATTCATTCTTGATGATATCGAAATCGAGTTGCACTGGCTGACCAAAGGAATTATAAACTTCAACTGACTTCACTTTGTCTTTTCCTATTGTCACATATAAATCTGTTGACGCTGGATTTGGAAAGGTCAAATAGTCTTCGCTTGCAGAGATTACTGTTGAAATGCTTGTTGGCAAACTATCACACACTGTGTTGCCCTCCGCTCCCAAGAAATAATTGGGGAAGTTCGGCATTGTTGAATTATTGTAACCGGGTAATGCTACGCAATGTTGACAGAAATTACATGCCATGCCGGCGCTGTCAGGATAATTAATTACATGCAAGACAGTGGAGCTATTAGGCGCATTCACATAGATCTTTCCATCCGGTGCAAGGCCCATGAGATAAAAATTGGCCGGAAAACCATGGGTGGTAGTGCCATCATAAACTCCTACAGTAATGCGCGAACTATCCACATTGGCCGCCTGTAGATCGAATTGATAAATGTATGAGTTGCTTGACAAGTACAAATACCGGCCACTGGGAGAAAAGGCCGCACCGGTCGCCTGTGCGGAGTCGTTGATTGCAATGTGATTCTGATTACTGAATGTTCCCGAACAGCGGTCAAAGTCCCATATATCTAAATCATCAAACGTTTCGTAATAAGCATACTTGCTTCCATCAGGCGAAAATAAATTTTGGCCGGGACTTACTGTGCGATATGTAACCATATCTTCAATCCAAGGCCCTTGAATGCCGTTCGGGGTGATAAGCAGTTTATACATTAGAGTAGAGTTCATCTTGTGTGCAAACACCCACCAATCCCTGCCATTAGCATGTTTACAAGCTGTAAGCCGGCCCGGAACCAGGCTATCATTGATTACCATCTGGTTTTTTTGT
>JANLRG010000390.1:0-1171 GCA_031361545.1 Bacteroidota bacterium | reverse complement strand
TTCCTTTAAACAAATCAGCATCAAAACCAATATCAGTTTGTTTCGATTGTTCCCAACCTAAATTGGTATTGCCAAGTGAATTAATGGCTTGACCGGGTACAATTTTATTATTGAAAACATAATTATCGTAGCCTAAAAGTTGTTGTGAGGTGAAATTGCCGATATTATTATTGCCTGATAAACCGTAGCTTAACCGCAATTTTACATTATCAATCACATTATTTTTAGGAAAAAAAGGCTCTTCTGAAAGCCGCCAACCGATAGACGCAGACGGGAATGTACCCCACCGATTGTCTTTACCAAATTTGGAAGAACCATCGCGGCGAACAGAGGCATTAATCAAATATTTACCTTGAAAACCATAAGTCAAACGCCCAAAATACGACAATAAAGACCCTTTACCACTCCCTGCAGAAGCCGTAACGCCCGTTGCAACAGCGGCATTAATGGTTTGAATATAATCATCGGCATAACCACTGCCATTGACTTGCGTGCTTGTGAAAGTCTCTTTTTGAGCAGAATAACCTGCCAAAGCCGTGATGCGATGGTCTTTAATATCTTTTGAATACGTCAAAGTATTTTCAGACAACCAGTTGTAAGTACGAGCAGAATAGTTATTGCCCGTAGCTAAAGTTGGCGGCGGATTGCGGAAGCCACCCACTGTTGAAGGCACAAAACGGTCATTGAGGTCGATAATAAAATCGGTATTGAAAGTTGTCAAAAACTTCAAATTAGGCAACAATTCCCAAGCCATATACATATTGGCGAGTGCCCGCACATTGTCCGTTTTATTCACTGAATTAACGAGCATATTGACCGTATTGGCGTTGTTGAACAAGCCCGCAGACGTAATATTGGGTGTGAAACTACCATCTGCTTGATAAACCGTCGGTATTGGGCTATTCAAATAAGACTGTGTAATAATGGCTGTATTAAAATGCCCTTCCGTTTCAGCCAAATGCCGAATTGAAAACGAAGGGGCGAGATTCATACCCACCGTTATGTTTTTACTGAGATTGGCATCCAAATTAGCTCGTAGGGAAAAGCGTTGAAAATCCGTATTTTTCAAAACTCCTTGTTGATTAAAATAGCCTAATGAAATCACAGACCGAATATTTTCACCGCCTTTGCTGATACTCAAATTATAGTTCTGCATAGGAGCGTTAGGGCG
>JANLRG010000384.1:0-1233 GCA_031361545.1 Bacteroidota bacterium | reverse complement strand
AGTGCTCAACGCTATTTTATTTGTCTTGAAAAATAAGCAGATAAAACTTAAAACAAAATGTTTTTGGCAAGGGTGGAATGTTCAAAATGAGCTAATAATGCTACAAAATGGCATTGAAACGGCTATTAAAGCAGATATTGTAGTATTCAGCCTTGGTGGAGCGAGTTGGCGTAAAACAGGTTCTGATGGTACGTGGACAACTCATTTTGAAGAAAAAGGTGTTTCAACAGTTCCATTTCAAGCCTCTAATTGCGCTTATAAAATTACTTGGAGCAATAATTTTTTATTGAAAGCCGAAGGTAAATCTTTGAAAAATATAGCCTTGAGTTGTAGTGATAAAGTTAAAAAAGGAGAAGTTGTGGTGACCAAATTCGGCTTGGAAGGTGGGGCGATTTATGCCCTCAGTCCAGCCATTCGCCACCAGCTAAACGAGCATCAGAAAGCCACTATTTACATGGATTTGAAACCAGTTTTGAGCGTTTCAGATATTATAAATAAACTCACTGAAAAGAATAATAAACCGCTCACAACCCTATTGAAAGAGCAACTCCATTTGCCTGATGTTGCCATTGCCTTGCTTAAAAATCAACTCACCAAAGATGAATTTATCCATATTCCGACTTTGGCGACCTTGATAAAAAACATACCCCTCAGTATAATAGCCGCTGCACCCATTGATGAAGCCATTTCAACCGTTGGTGGTATTCCTTTCAGCGAAGTAGATGAACATTTTCAATTAAAGAAACTGCCCAACCACTATGCCATCGGTGAAATGCTCGATTGGGATGCGCCAACGGGCGGTTATTTACTGCAAGCTTGTTTTAGTATGGGGGCTTACCTTGCCAAATGGTTGAATAATAGTTAATTCAATCCATATTTTTAGTAACATTCAGGAGCTCACTCGTAATTTTATTAAGTTGCTGAATATTTTCATTGAGTTGATGTAGATGGTTTTGTTGTTCAGTTGTCAATTGACCATTTTCAGGTTTTTCTAATTGATTGAGTATTTTAGATATTGCCGAAACAGGGGCTTTCAAAGCATGTGAAACAGTGGCTATGAAATAAGTATTTTCAACATCGCGCTCTTGAAATGGGGTAATATTTCGCAATAAAATGACTTTCCCGATGGCTTTGTCTTTGGTTTTGATATTTAGAATGCTTTTTTCAAAATAGCTTTCTCTTTTATTAGAGAAAATTTTTAAAGATTTATCTGAATGATTAGTTAAAAGAGAG
>JANLRG010000358.1:0-1054 GCA_031361545.1 Bacteroidota bacterium | reverse complement strand
CCTCAAAATCCTCAAACATTAGTAGAGCAAATTCTCTGCGATGCGGATGTATTTCATTTGGGTACGGATACTTTTAATGAAAAAAATAAGCTATTGCGCAAAGAAACGGAGGCTGTTAAAAACGTTAAAATCAGCAAAGAGGTTTGGCGCGAAGAGACTATTCGGTTTTTTGAAGCCCATCAATACCATACAGATTATTGCCGAATCCATTTGAATGTCAGAAAGGCGGACAATTTGGAAAGGCTGAAAAATAAAGCTGAAAAAGTCAACCATATCCACAATAATGTAACTGAAAGTCTTGAAGAGATTGATATTAATGCCGATAGCGACAATAATAATGCTTCAAGCACCCCCTCAGCAAAAACCACATTTTCACATGAAAATATCATCCAAAAGAGTAAAAAAGAGCTTAAAGAGGAAAAGAAAAACAGCAATAAACCAGAACGTGGCGTCGATACGGTCTTTAGAATTGCCTCCAGCAACAATCAAAAATTGAGCGCTCAGGCGGATAATAAAGCGCATATCATGATTACGGTGAACTCCATCATCATTTCAGTCTTGTTGAGTGTGTTGCTCAGAAATATTCATGAACACGCCAATTTGATGATTCCAACTATTATATTACTGCTTATAAATGTCACGACCATTATATTCTCCGTTTTAGCCACCAGACCAACAGTCACAAAAGGGACTTTTGAGATGAGTGAAATTGATACTCAAAAAGTCAATCTGCTTTTTTTTGGCAATTTTTACAACATGAGCTTAGATGCTTACACGGTAGGGATGTTGAAGATGATAGACAATCGTGATTTCTTATATGGCAGTTTGATTCATGATGTTTATGCTCAAGGGCTTGTTTTAGGTAAAAAATACCATCGGCTGCGTCAATCCTACAATATTTTTATGTACGGAATCATCATTTCGGTCCTCAGTTTCGTTCTAGCATTTGTGCTTCAGCATGATTTCAATGGTTCTCGAGTCATACAAAGCCCCAAGAATGTCATTCCCCAAATCACGCTTAAGTTGTCTTTGGGCTCGATCATTGATGAGGTTT
>JANLRG010000355.1:0-1493 GCA_031361545.1 Bacteroidota bacterium | reverse complement strand
TCATTTATTAAAAAAATTAAATGATACTTGTTTCGTTACGCCGTTTGCATTAAAGAACCAAACCGAATTTTTTCTAATTGCTACGTCATAACTATAGCAAGGATAACAAGTGGGCGAATTTATCATTCTTTGTCTTATATTTCCCAAATCTCGACCAGAAGGTTCATTTTCTCCAGGACCTGCCAATCGTCTCGAATATTGATAGCTTCCTACTATTGGAACCCCGTTAGGAGTTTTTTCTTGAACTCGCGTTAAGTATTCAAAATTATCTTCAGCGTGTGTATGTGCCTTAGGCGTATTCGTACTATACGGTTCTACAATAGTAGGACTATTATCTGTATGGGCAGTCTTTCCATCTATTTCAAATACAGCCTTTTTATCGGATTCCCATCTAATTGAAAAATCTGCTGCCCATTCAGGTATAAAGGGCTTAGGATTATGACTATTATCAAGAATTTCAGGATTTGTAATTTTATCCATATGAGTATTATAAAACGACCTAATACCATCAATCCTATATTCGTAGCTACCAAAATTATCTCTTAATTCTTGAGCCGTAGATTTTTCCTTTACACTTTTAAATCCAGCTACATCCGTTACAAAAACAACCGCATTAGGCAAATTATCTTTTGTCCTGTGTATTTCTTCACCTGTATTAACATCTAAATAAATAGTATTTTCCACCCCATTACCATCTGGATCTATAAATTTCACTGGGTTATTGAGAGCATAATTATAAGGAGACCAGCGACTATATTTCTCACTCAAAGCATCTATTCCTCCCCACCTTGCTACTGCAGGGTCATAAAACCGCGCCCCATAATCATTCCACCCCAAACCAAAATCATCATTCCACTCCTTGCCGTTGTATTGGATTTTATTATTGCCCGCAGCTCCATTCCAGTTCCCTTCCATGTTCAAGCCGAAGGGATAGTATGAATTTATCTGCATAATATCCGCACTCGTGATAGTGCCGTCATTTAAGCCTGTAGTGTTTCCAGCATTCGGGTCAATGTATTGATAGGTGTACCAATCAAAATAGGCTTCGCCTTTATTGATGCCATCTCGGAAGGTGACTCTTGTATTGCCTAAGTGGTCACGAAGTGCGTATTGATGTTCGTAAGCACCAAATTCATTGCGGGCGACAGACCCTTCAGTATGGGCGAATAATTTGAATCAGGATTATTATGATTCAGAAGGATTTAATAGGATTTTCTCCCGCACCCTGCATAAATCCTATTAAATCTTAAATAATCCCTTTAATCCTGATTCTAATATTTTATGTCAATGAACTTTTTTATAGAGGTGCTACCCCCTCAGTATTGAGTTGCTTTTATAGGCACTTGCTCTCGAGCCGTGCCTTTTTTATGCCGTATTTTGTGGGTTGTTTCTTACTAACCCGACCCAGCAGGTTACTTGAGGCTTATATGTTCTAAAATTTGCTGTATTAACATATTTTCATTTAGGTTTTTTTTCCGAAATTCAATATCTAA
>JANLRG010000349.1:0-2603 GCA_031361545.1 Bacteroidota bacterium | reverse complement strand
GTAGATATTTTGAAAAATTTAACCGCTAAAACCAGTTTTGGTATTGATTATAACACTTTCAACTTTCGCAACTACACCATCCGAGATATTGAATCCGCAGAAGCACGGGGTTCTAACGGTTTGACAACCAGTACTAATTACGAATGGACTTGGACTTGGTACAATACCTTGAATTATACCCTTGATATTGGTCAAAATCAACGGCTTAATGTATTAGCAGGTGTAGAATCTATCAAAAGCTATTTCCAGTTTTTTGATGCTTCTCGTACCAACTTTGCCATTGATGATTTGACCAATCGTTTTTTAAGTGCGGGTACAGGTGTACAAACCAATAATGGCGGTGCATCTGATTGGCGTTTGGCTTCTGAATTCGGTAAAATTAATTATGCTATCTCAGACAAATATTTATTCGATGCCACTTTACGGCGTGACCGTTCTTCTCGTTTTGCTAAAACAAATCGGGTAGCCTATTTCCCTGCGGTGAGTGCAGGTTGGGTTTTATCGAAAGAAAGCTTCCTTGATGGTGCCAAATCTTGGATGCCATATGCTAAAATTCGGGCAGGTTGGGGACAAACAGGTAATCAAGAGATTGGAAATTACAACTCTTTCACCCAATTCAGTACTAACCCTATTACGTCATTTTATGATTTAAATGGTAGCAGAACTTCGGCAAGACCTGGCTATGAATTGGTGCAATTTGGAAATTCAAATGCTAAATGGGAAACCACAACTTCCACAAACGTGGGTTTTGATGCCGCATTTTTAAACAATAAATTGGATTTCTCCATTGATGTTTACCAACGTCGCACGACTGATATGTTATTCCCTGTTGAGCCACCTTTGACGGCGGGTGTTGCCATAGCTCCTTTTCAAAATATTGGGATTATGACCAACAAAGGTCTTGATTTGTCTTTGAGTTACAATCAAAAAGCAGGTGATTTCACATATAGCGTAGGGGGAAATCTCAGTTATTATAAAAACAATTTGGAAAAATCGAATGCTGATCCGAAGTATCAATATTTCGGTATCAATGACGAACGTGTTCAAAATTTTGTTGTTTCACAACAAGGTTTTCCTATTTCATCATTCTTTGGCTATACAGTTTTAGGCATTTTTCAATCAGATGAAGAAGCTAAAGCCGCTCCTGCACAATTTGGCAGTGCCAATGAAAATAAAGCAGGTCGTTTCAAATTTCAAGATACCAATGGTGATGGTGTTGTGAATTCTAAAGATTTATCTATTATTGGGAATCCACACCCGGATTTTGCTTATGGTATCAATGTGAATTTAGGCTATAAAAACTTCGGTTTGGCTCTATTTGGACAAGGCGTTCAGGGCAACCAAATTTTCAACTATACAAAATATTGGACAGACTTCCCTACTTTTGCAGGCAATAGAAGTGTACGTATGCTCACTCAATCGTGGACACCCGGCAAAACAGATGCTATATTGCCACAATTGAAATCAAGCGACCAAGTGAGTATTCAACCATCTACTTATTACTTGGAAGATGGTTCTTATCTCCGCTTGAAAAATGTGCAATTGACCTATACTTTACCAAAAGATATAGCAACTAAAATTGGTTTGAGTGCAGCCCGTATCTATGTACAAGGACAAAACCTTGTGACATTGACTAAATATTCCGGCTTAGATCCTGAAATCAATTTGCGGAATTATGCTTCTGGTAACGACCGCCAAATTGGTGTTGATGGTGGTGCGTATCCATCTGCTAAGCAATATCTCGTGGGCATAAGCATTAGTTTTTAATGTAGAATACTCTTTTACTGAGGGGTACTAAGTATCGGATACTTTTAAAGTAGCCCATACGTTTACGCCGAAACCCTCAAATACTGAGGGGGTATCAAATCCTTTTTTAAAATTGAAAATTTAATTAAAATGAAAAAAATAATCTTAATAACCAGTGCTTTGGCTCTTCTATTGGTTTATTCATGCAAAGATTCCTTCTTGGATGTGCAACCCAAAGCCGCCTTATCAGGTGAAACTTTGACCAATAAGGCAGGCGTTAATCTTTTATTAGTCGGTGTTTATGCCCTCTTAGATGGTTGGGCAACTCCCGGTGGAGCTTATCGCTCCTATCAATGTGGTGCTGATAATTGGGTCTATGGCAGCGTTGCTTCCGATGATGCTTACAAAGGCACAATTGCAGGTGACCAACCGCCCATTTCATTGATTGAACAGGCTAATATTTCATCAGACAATATTTATTTTAGAGGCAAATGGCGCGGTATGTACGATGGTGTTGCTCGTGCCAATGACGTTTTGCAAATACTCGCTAATGTAAAAGATGCGACCGATGCTGAAAAAGCAGAAATCACGGCAGAAGCCCGTTTTTTACGCGGCTTTTTTCACTTCGATTTGAAAAAAACCTTTAACAATGTGCCTTATATTGATGAAAAGATATACGACCCTAAAAATTTGGAAAGTACAAAAGTGCCGAATACTGCCGATATATGGCCTAAAATCGAAGCTGATTTGAAAGCCGCTGCTGATGTTTTACCACCCAAACAAGCACAAGTAGGTCGTCCCAATAAATGGGCAGCTCAAGCGATGCTTGCTAAAGTCTATCTTTATCAGAAAAAATA
>JANLRG010000317.1:0-1152 GCA_031361545.1 Bacteroidota bacterium | reverse complement strand
TTTAGCATTTTCGATACTTGATACGGGCAATACGCATGAGCGCATCGGCTCTCCGTCGATATGTACCGTACAGGCACCACAGGACGCTATACCACAGCCATATTTTGTACCGAGCAAACCTAAGTGGTCGCGAAGAACCCAAAGCAGCGGCGTATCGGGAGTGACGTCTGCTTGTAGAGTTTTGCCATTTATTTTTAATGTGAAATGAGCCATTGGATTGTGTCGTTTTAGTTTTTAAAAATGGTGATAAGCTAAATATGAATAAAGATGGGCATATAACGATTTAAAAATAACATTAAAGGTTTAAAAAGGTTGCTTTTAATTAAGTTTTTAGACAAAAGTGGCATATAGGCTTTTAACTGCTTTTTTTAGTGGTGTTGATAGATTGCATATAGAGATAACTGCTTGATACTGAGGGGTAGAATTTGGAAAAATAAAAAAGCGATTTTCTCTGTGGAGAATAATCGCTTTTTTGATTAACTGCTGCTAATCAACACTTTTACATTTTTTCTAAGGAATCCTTTGGATAAATTTACCATTTTACATTTTGCTGTTAAAAACTCTCTCACCCCCCCGCCTTCTTCGTATTCACAAACCCTTCAGTCAAGAGGATTTGCAGAATCTTATCGCGGTGGTTGCCTTGTATTTGGACTTCGTTGTCTTTGACAGTGCCGCCGACGCCACACTTAGTTTTCAGTAGTTTTCCGATAGCTTCTAAAGTTTCTAAAGTGCCTACGAAACCACTGACGATGGTGGCTTCCTTGTTGCCTTTCAAGCGATCGAGGTGGATGCGGAGTTTTTGTTGAGCTTTCGGTATGTCTTCGACCCCCTCAGTATTATCGGCGTATTGATACTCAAAATCAGGGTTGGTGGAATAAACTATGCCATCTCTGAGTTTTTTATTTTTCATCACTTTTCGTAGATGTTAGATAATTAGATTTTAGACCATAGACAGTTAAAGTATTGACATGCAGCTATTTATACTTTACATTAAATTAGAAGATATAAGTTTTAGGAATTCATTACGCGTTTCCTGACTTTTAAATGCGCCAGTAAATGCGGAAGTCGTCGTTACAGAATTTTGTTTCTGTACACCGCGCATCATCATACACATGTGGCTCGCTTCTATCACCACTGCAACACCCAAAGGAT
>JANLRG010000312.1:0-1400 GCA_031361545.1 Bacteroidota bacterium | reverse complement strand
TGGCGGAATACACCAAAACCGATGATAAACCCTACGAGCAGTTTGCCACAATGCTCAAAATATATCGCAGCCTTGAAACGGCTTTAAAAGACCTCGTTTCAACGCTCAAAGAGCAAACAGTAGCCGCTTATCAAGCCGCTTTCGCAGAGTTAGAAGAAGAAAAACAAAAACTCAATATAACGGAAGCAAGCATTTTACCCGATTTCGATTACCTTCTTCAAGGCATTAATCGGTCTAAAAACATAACGGAATTGCGGCTCAAACTGCGTCAAGTTTCCGATTTTAAGACCGATGGTTTGAAAGCACTGTATGATTTTCAGCATCAGCAAGTACAACCTTTGCAAGCGGGCGAATCAAGCACCCCTCAGTATGTCGGTCATGAAACCGAAGTTTTTACACTTCGCAACGACCCTGACCTATTGACAACTATTAAAAATGAAGACGATTTAAACGCTTATTTGGACACTTTGCGGCAGAAATTGTCGCAAAAGTTGAAAAACAATAAGGTTATCATTCTGAAATAGTTATTCGTTATTGGGGATTGGTTACTCGTTAATCGTTCTAACAGATACACCAATAACGAATAACCAGTAACCAATCCCCAATCCCCATTTTTCTATGTATTTTTGCTTTATTTTGAAAAACAGACAATATCATGGCTAAAAAATTCAATATCACAGGTTTGTGTTTTGCCGATGTGCATTATATGGCTGATGTTTCTAAAAAATGGGCGCAAACCATCAATATGGTTGAAAGCGGTGACTATTTCATCATCAACCGACCCCGTCAGTATGGGAAAACAACAACCTTATACAGTATTGCAGAAATGCTTGAAAAATCGGGAAAATACCTTGTTTTTAATATCAGTTTTGAAGGAATCGGCGATTTAGTTTTTCAAAATGAAGAGGCATTTGCGCCTACCTTTTTACACCTTTTACAAAAAAGGGCTAAGAATGAGCCAGAAATATCGGATTGGTTACTCAAAACGATTCCGAAAGTCAACAATTTAAATTTGCTTTCTGATGCGATTATAGATTTGGCAAGTAAAACCAAAAAGAAATTAGTGCTCCTTATAGACGAAGTTGATAAAAGCAGCAACAATCAACTCTTTATCAGCTTTTTAGCCATGCTTCGCAATTTGTATTTGGATAGACGTTCAAATCCGACTTTTCACTCTGTCGTTCTGGCTGGCGTGCATGATGTCAAATCGCTGAAAGTAAAAATGCGTCCCGATGAAGAGCAAAAATTCAATTCGCCTTGGAACATCGCTTCTGATTTTAAGGTTGATATGAATTTACAGCCTGATGAAATTTTACCCATGCTCATTGAATATTCCGCCAATAAAGGCGTGAAAATGGATACTAAACGCATGGCTGACCGTTTGTTTTATTACACTTCGG
>JANLRG010000309.1:0-2952 GCA_031361545.1 Bacteroidota bacterium | reverse complement strand
CATTGCCTTTGTAAAGGGAATCATCATCGCCAATATCGAAATACCATTTTATCTTTTTCAAGTCATCGGCATTGCCTGTTTTCAAAAGTGCCAATGGTGAGTATTTGCTCCAAGTTGGTAATTGAAGACGATCTTCCCCTTTGGCTTTTCCCCAAACAGTAGCATAATAGGCATCATATACATCATTGGGCGTGTTGGCTACTTCGGGGTCGGTCACTACACCGCTGCTTAGGGCAGCACAAACTGAAAATAAATCAGCGTGTTTAGTGCTATATACAATCGCGCCGTAGCCACCCATTGACAAACCGGCAATGGCTCTATTTTCTCTTGAAGGGCGGGTTTTATAAGTAGAATCAATGTATGGAATAAGCTCTTTGAAGAAATAATCTTCATAATTGTAACCGTCTGCAGTGTTTATGTAGAACGAATTGCCCGCATCAGGCATTACAACTATCATATTAGGAGTAAAACCTTTGGCTATGAGGCTATCAGCAGTGCGATTGGCTTCTCCTTTTTTTACCCAATCCAGATAGTTTTGACCCATGCCATGCAATAGATACACAACAGGATAACGGCTTTGAGTAGAAGCATAATCAGGAGGTAAATAGACATTCAACTTCATGTCTTTTTTCAGAATATTGCTTTTTAGGGTTATGCCTTCCACAACTGAACCACGAGGGGCTTGAGCAGATAACGTAAAAATCAGTAAAATACTGAGGGGGAGGGTAAGGAGATGTTTTTTCATTTTGGATTGTTTTATAGTATTATTCATAATAAACTGTTTGCTTAAACTCATTGACTGTTGTAATCTTTTCAGTAAAACAAATATAGACACCCCTCAGTACAAAGTCTATTACCATTCTTACAGTATTTTATTACCATGCTTGTAGGTATTATTCTTTGGCTTCTTCAAAATATCCTATATTCCTCAGAAAGCGCACCACCTCTTTAATTGTTTCAAATAGATGATTCGGATAAGCGTCTCGCGCACGGGCGAGTATTTGCTTATTCTGTACATCAATCGTATTCTTTTGTTTGCCAAGTGCTTGGGCTATTTTAATATTGCTCAACTTTATATTTTTATCCAATGTTTCTACAATGCGGCGTTGTTCAGGTGTCAGTTCAAAGGGGCGGATAGTGAAAAACTCTTTCCAAACGGATTTTGTCCAATCTTTTACCTCAAAACCATTATTGTATAATCTACCGACAATTTGCACCTTTTCACCTTCTTCCATAGGGCGCAAGGCTGTGTAAACATTGAGGTGCGTTACTAAATTATTAGAAGCATCTACTTGCAAGGGTGTTACTTCTTGCAAAACCCAATGGTATTTATTATCATATAGTTTCAAAGGCACGGTCAGCCTTGAACATTGGTTGAGAGGGTCGAGTACATGGCTATTTTGATAAACAAAAATATAATTGGCTTGTACCCATTTCAAGAAATCTACTAAGAAATCAGTATGAATTGAGAGAAAGAACTTTTCTGTAGCAAATACGCCTTTATAGTTTAGAAACTTTTCAGTATTCAAATGCCAAATAATTTTCTGTGTTTTTACATCTATCACCAAAGCAAACTTCTGAGCCATCATCCTATCCGCTTTCAAATCCCTAAACACTTTTTGACACTCCCCCTCAGTCAGCCGCACCGGTACGCCTAATTTGTGCGTAAGTGTCCGCATAAAGGAGTAGTTTTGAATGATGACTTTGCCGAGTGCCAGAGGATTCATTTACTTTATTTTATTAAATCTTTTTTATAGTGTGAAAAGGAGAAAGAACGTACCCAATTATTTTAAACTTTTTTGAAAAAAAGATTAGGGCAACCATGTGATTACATGATTGCCCTAATATTACACTTGATTCTGCCACGCTCCGTTCGCAATGACAATTCATATCATTGCAATGATATTGGCTTACTTTTTCAACGGACGCATATCTCCAATGCCAATAAAACCCGACCAATAAAACGGATCACTGTTGACTTTTTTCATAAAACGTCGTTTGGCATGCCAAAGGGCTTCTTCTTTAGACTTGCCTTGAACAAGGTTTTTATAAAAATCAATCATTAGAAGTTTACTTTTTTCATCAGTCACTTCCCAAAGGGTTGTGATTATGCTTTTGGCTCCAGCATACGAAAAAGCGCGAGCGAGGCTGACAACACCTTCACCACGTTGCAATTGTCCAATGCCCGTTTCGCAAGCTGAAAGGACAACCATATCGGCATTGAGTGACAGGTTATAGATTTCTCGAACATAGAGTAATTCATTTTCGACACTATCTTTTGTTTCCGTAAAAGTCAAATAGGAATAATCGCCCATTTTGTCATTCGCTTTGCCATGCGTCGAAAGGTGAATGATGCGATACTGAGGGGATAGTTTGGCAAATCTATCTTCTGTTGCGTCATTGCCATAATAGGCATCACCTTTCATAAGTTTTGCAATATTGGCTATCTCTTGCCCAGCAGCAGGTATAGGTTGTAGGGATTTACGCATATCTTCGTCATATTGAAATATGCCTGCTAAAAGCGATGTGTCGCCAGTAAAATAAGGTGCCATACCCAGAAAAGGCTTTCTCGGCTCAGTCTTGTGACTGGTATCCAGCATTTCACTCAATAAGGTGGCAGAATAGTCGTAGCTAATACAATGTTCGTCTAAAAGATAAGTATGGTCTCTAAAATGAAAGGCTTTTTCATCTTTTTTGATGAGAAGGGCTTCAAAAGGGATATAATTCAAAATACCATCCGGAACAATTACAACGTGTTTTTTCAGCTGCTTTTTAACCGGTGCAATCAGTTTTTCATACAATTTAGATGCCCCCTCAGTATAAGCTATGGGTGAAGCATTGCGAATGGCATCTGTTTTAAATTCGGCAACATGATAGTTTGTGATACCCCCACGCATAAGGCGTACAAGGCTGTCCAATCCAAAATTGTTTTTTACTTCCACTACGTCAAAA
>JANLRG010000299.1:0-15158 GCA_031361545.1 Bacteroidota bacterium | reverse complement strand
CCAAAAATATCCGTCATCCAAAAAATGATTTTAACTGCTTCAAATATATTTTTCTTGAATAGTAGAAACATATTTCTACTTTCAAATTATCTAATCATCTGTCCATGAAATTTGCCATTGTCGATATTGAAACTACAGGTGGCAATTCTGTTAGGAATAAAATAACAGAAGTTGCTGTCTATATACATGATGGAAATAAAATTGTAGATGAATTTGTAACGCTTGTAAATCCTGAATGTTCAATTGCACCGTTCATTAGCAATCTTACAGGAATCACAAATGAAATGGTCGCAGAGGCGCCAAAGTTTTATGAAATTGCAAAAGATTTAGTAAAGATTACAGAGGACACTATTTTTGTAGCGCATAATGCTCAATTCGATTATGGATTTATTCGTGAAGAATACAAATCTCTTGGATATAATTTTTCGAGAGATTATCTGTGTACAGTTAAACTAAGTAGAAAACTACTCCCGGGGTATTCATCCTATTCTCTAGGAAAACTTTGTCAAAACTTAGGAATCAACATTGTCAATAGACACCGAGCATCAGGAGATGCATTGGCTACAGTAAAATTATTTGAACTGATTTTAGAAAGAGATCCAGAATTCAAAACCATCAGTAGCTTTACAAAAAATGATTATTTACATTTAAGGTTTCCGCCCGATTTTAATCATAAAGCGTTAGACAATGTTCCTGAAACACCAGGAATTTATTACTTTCATAATGTTGATGGAAGTATAATTTATATTGGCAAAAGTTTAAACATCCGTAAAAGAATATTGTCACATTTTGCAAACAAGCAAACTAAAAAGGCAATTGAACTAAGGAATACAATTAAAGAAATCTCATTCGAAGAGACAGGAAATGAATTGATCGCTTTACTTCTTGAATCAGAAGAAATAAAACATCATCAACCTTTTTTTAATAGAGTTCAAAAACGAACATCATTTAATTTCGGAATATTCTCAACAACAAATAGTGATGGCTATTTAACGTTATATACATCCAAAGTTAAAAAGGCTGATGACCCTTTAATAACAACTGGCACATTAGAAGAAGGTGAAAGAATCTTAGAAAGAATTTTATTGAAAAATAATCTGTGTCAAAAATTTTGCGGAACGAGAGAAATAAAACACGCATGCTTCAACCATTCTGTGAAACTTTGTGAAGGTGCTTGTGTTGGAAAGGAATCTGTTTACGATTATAATTTGAAGGCTCAAAAAGCCATAGATAGTATTAAATATACTCACGAAAATTTTATGATCATTGGTAAAGGAAGAACTGCAAATGAAAAAACAATTATGCAAGTGGAAGGTGGAAAATACATTGGCTTTGGATTCTATGACACTGAATTTACTTCAACTTCTACCGAAGATCTCAGAGATTTTATTAAAGTAAGAAATGACAACAGAGACGTGCAACGGATTATTCGCCATTTTTTAAATACTACTTCAGCCAATAATATTTTAAAGTACTAATGAAAAAATCAAATCTGCCATTTATTTTTTTTCTGGTTTTAACGATTAGTGTTTTTGGACAATCAAACTCTTCTATTTCCAATCTTAGAATAAAAGCAATAGATAACAGTTATTACAATTTTAATCTAGACAGAGAAACAAATGGTACAGTTTTTATTTTTCTATTGACAGATTGCCCTGCTTCACAAAGTTATACTTTAACCATAAATGATTTGGTTAAGAAATACAAAAAATACAATATAAAGTTTGCCATTGTATTCCCCGGTGATTTTTCGAGTGAAAATGAAATAAAGTCTTTTGTAAAAACGTATCACGTGGGTATTCCTGTTTTACTCGACGGCTCTTTTAAACTTACAAAGTTTCTAAATGCTACTGTGGCACCAGAATGTTTTGTCCTTAATAAGTTCAATAAAATAATTTACAGTGGAAGAATTGACGACCAATATTTTTCACCCGGGAGAAAACGACAAGTAGTTACTGCCCACGATTTAGATGCGGCCATCTTGAATTTAGTTTCAGGCAAAATTCAACTGACGAAAACCACAAAAGCTATTGGCTGTATAATTAATTATTAACTTGAGTAGATTGAAAATGACGAAATATTTTTTTTCTATAATCTGTAGCTTGTTTTTTTTCAACTGCTGTACTTTTAAAAAAGAGCATTTAGAACAACCACTTTCTTATTCTAAAGATATTGCATCAATCATTTACAAGAATTGCACGACTTGCCATAGAACAGGTTCAGGAGCTCCTTTTAATTTGATTACTTACAAGGACATTAAAAACCACTTGAAGTCGATTCAACTTTCCGTCAACGAACGATTAATGCCTCCATGGCCAGCAGACACAAGCTACGTTCATTTCAAGGATGAAAAAGTATTGAGCAAAAGTGAACTTGCTCTCATCAACAAATGGATTTCACAGGGAAGCATTGAAGGGGATGAAAAAGATTATCCCTTAACACCTGAATTTCCAAATGGGAGTTTAATCGGAAAACCTGATTTGACCATCAGGATGAAAAAATATCACATACAAGGTAACAACCTCGACAACTTCATTATGGTGAAGATTCCCTTCGTATTGGAGAAAGATACTTTTTTAAAGGCAATTGAAATTGTTCCAGGAAATAAAAAACTAGTTCATCATGTGAACGCTCATTTAGTTCAATATAACCCTGGAGACAAGTTGAATTATTATAATGGTGTTGAATATGTCAATACTGAAAATCATGACAAGCTAGCTGCCTACAAAGAATTAGACTTGGCAAATGATGATCACTCCTACCCTTTACTAACACCTTCTGTTTCTAATTATTTGCCAGGAGTAGAAACTGCTGTTTACCCAAATGGTATTGGCGGATATCGTATTAAAAAAAATTCAGCTCTACTCCTTGATAATATCCATTATGGCCCGTCTCCTATTGACACTTCTGATCAGAGCACTTTCAATTTCTTCTTTGCCGAAAAACCTCCTACTCGTCCAACTGAAGAGTTAATTTTGGGAACAAGTGGAGCGTCTCCTATTGTACCGCCATTGATAATTCCACCAGCAACAATTAAAAAATTTAGTACTGCATTCATTGTTCAAAAAGATATTTCGATATTGACTGTTAATCCACACATGCATTTACTTGGAAGTACATTCAAAGCTTTTGCCATTACTCCACTCAACGACACAATTAAATTAATATCAATAAAGAAATGGGACTTTAGATGGCAATATTTTTATTCTTATAAGTACATGTTGAAAATTCCTGCTGGGTCAACAATTATTGCAGAGGCTACTTTTGACAACACTGTAAATAATCCATTGAATCCTTTTAACCCTCCGAGAACAATTAGTGAGAGAAACGGAAGCATGAGAACGACAGATGAAATGTTTCAGCTGATTTGTACTTTTGTGCCGTACAAATTAGGCGACGAGAATATTTCCTTAGAAAAAAAGAAATGAATTACAAGATAATTGAACCATCAACTGATGAACAGTGGGAACAATACTATACTATTCGCTATGAAGTATTGAGAAAACCATGGAATCAACCTGTTTCATCTACCAAGGACGAAACAGAAGATCAATCAAACCATTTTCTAGTTGCTGATGAAAATGAAAACTATGTGGCAGCTGGCAGATTACAATTTAACTCAACTGTGGAAGCGCAAATTAGATCTATGGCGGTTACAAAGGAGAATCAAGGAAAAAAGATTGGTAGTCTGCTACTAAACTTTTTAGAAGAAAAAGCTCGTGAAAAGAGAATTGAAAAAATTATATTAGACGCACGTGAAAACGCCATTGAATTTTACAAAGCCAATGGGTATGAGATCTATGAAAAATCATATTTGCTTTTTGACACCATTCAACATTTTAAAATGAGTAAACTCCTTTAAATCTATTTCGATTTTCTTAAGGTGAATGTGAAAGTTGTACCGATTCCTACAGTGCTTCTGAGATTGATAGTTTGGTTATGAGCTTCAATAATATGCTTCACGATAGCTAATCCTAATCCTGTACCACCCTGCTCACGAGAACGACTTTTATCGACTCTGTAAAATCTTTCAAAAACTCTAGGTAAATGAGTCGAATCAATCCCAATACCATTATCAGTTATTTCAACTAAAATATTTTCATCCATATCATAAAAGCCAATAACTGTTGAACCATCTTTTTTTCCATACTTAATTGAATTCACAATTAGATTAACAAGTACTTGTCTGATTCTATCTTTGTCGGCAATGACATAAAATGATTTATCGCTGCCTTCTTTAAAAAATGTTGTAATATTTAATTCCTTAGCGCTGTATTCAAGGCTCTCAAAAACTTCCTTTACCAAATCTCTAATATCAAAGGTCCGTTGATCAAGGATTAACTCTCCACTTTCTAATTTGGAGATTGCTTCTAAATCATCAACGATAAAACACAGTCTTTCTACTGATTTAGAAGCGCGAATTAAATAATTTACATTTACTTCTGGGTCGTTCACAGCGCCTTCGATTAAAGTATGAATATAACCTTGGATGTTGAACAAAGGTGTTTTCAACTCATGAGAAACGTTTCCTAGAAATTCTTTTCTAAAAGTTTCCATTCTTTTTAATTCTTCAATCTCGTCATTTCTTGTTTGGTCCCAAGCAATGACTTCTTTTCCTACATTAGAAATAATGTCTTTATCAAGATCAACTTTTTCGAAAGTTTTAATTTTTGAATTCTTTGCAGTACTGATTGATTTATATATAAGTTTAATTTTTCTATAAATAAAAAATTCAAGAAAGGAATTAATAATTAAAAAGCTAAAAATAAAACAAAGAGCAGAAATTACCATCGCTCTCAAAAACAAGTTATCAAAATAAACTCCAAACTGAAAAATTATTTCCGAAATCATTACTAATAAAGAAATGATAAGAGCAGATGTTAGTGCAATAATTCTCGGTGTGAGATTTTTCAACTGATTAACTTTAAAAATCATATTTATATCCAATTCCTTTAACTGTTTTGATACTTTCCTCACCAATTTTCTCTCTGATCTTCCGAATGTGCACATCGATTGTTCTGTCGCCTACAACAACTTCACTCCCCCAAACACTTTCAAGAATTTCATCGCGTGTAAATACTTTTCCTGCTCTCGAGGCTAACAATGCTAATAATTCAAATTCTTTCTTTGGAAGATCAATACGTTGTTCATTTTTAATAATGATGTATTGTTCTCTATCAATTTTAAGATCGCCAACAATAATAGACGACAAATTCGAATAAAGCTCACTACTATTCATTGCATACCTTCTGAAGAGTGCGTTAATTCTGCTAACTAGTACCCGAGGTTTAATGGGCTTTGTAATATAATCATCTGCACCAACCTCAAAACCTGCAATTTGAGAATAGTCTTCATTTCTTGCTGTTAAAAAAGTAATCATTGTATTTTTAAATTCAGGCATGTCTCTCAACATCCTACAAGTTTCTATACCATCCATTTCGGGCATCATAATATCTAAGACGATTAAATCTGGCTGAACTTTTTTTGCTTTAACAATCGCATCCTTTCCATTGACAGCCTTGTGAACTTCATAATTTTCCTTTCGAAGATTATATTCCATAAATTCAAGGATATCCGGTTCGTCATCCACCAATAAAATTTTATATTTATTTTCTCTCATAATTATCCGTGAAATTAAGTTGAACAATCTTAATGCGTGTTAAGCAAATGTAAATAAAAAGTTACGGCCTTGTTCAATTGTCTTCAGATTAGATTAATCTCAATAATCTAATTACCTCTTGGTTTTTAGGGTCAATTTGCAAAGCCTTCTTCAAATATGCCTTAGCAGCAGAAACATCACTTCTAAATAGTGAACTTCCTCCCAAATTAATCAATGCTTGAATATTATCTGGCTCGAGTGATAACGCTTTCTTGTAGCAATCTTCTGCCTTTCTAACGTCCTTCTTTTTACTTAATAATAAATATCCATAGTTCACGTAGGCTCTTGTATAATTTGGATTCTCTTTGATAATAAATAAATAATTTATCTCCGCTGAAGAAGCATCATCACTGTCTAATTGAAGGTCTGCTAATTTAATTCTGAAATCAGGTAGAAAAGGCGCGAGTTCCACCGATCGTAATAAATATTTTAATCCATCCAAATTATCTCTTTCATTTAAATAAGACTGGCCAATTCTATAGGCTGTCCAAGCATCACTATTGCTAAAAGATTGATGAGTTAACGAGTCCAATGTTACACCATGAACATCTGCATAATGAATTGCCATCTTGAAATCATTTTTTAAAAAAGCATATCGAATCAATGAACTTAAATTTAATCGAACCGCTTTTTGATTTGAATCATCCAAATATTTTTTGGCCGAATCTAAAAACTGAACTTTGGAAACAAATTTTTCATAATAACTCAGATATGCATCTCCTATTGAACGCTTGTCAACAGAAGGATTATTGATACAGGTTAACCTAACAAATTCTCGTATAGCAGAAGAATTTTCTTTTGTAACTACTTTTCTAATCCAATGATCAGTGGTTGTAACATGAGGAATGTCTATCGTTCCATTTTTAGGCATGTGACAACTAATACAATTATTCCCCATAGCCATTCGCTCTTTCAACGATGCACTGCATTCTACAACTTTTACAGATTTGGTAGAATTTGTCTCGTGGGAATTGTTGTGACAATTTTTACAAGCATTATTGAATACTTCTTTATTTGTGGACTTCACACTTACATGAGGATTATGACAAGTAATACAAGTCAATGCGTTCTTGTAGGGTTCTATAGTGGGATGAAGAGCATTTTTTTCTTGAGCAGATTTTACGGTTTCAATGAAACACTTACTCAACTTTAATCTTTCAGCATGCGACGCCATTATATGTGATGACTCGTCACCTTTATACAATGGCATAAATATATTCATGACATCCGAAAGATTCATTGCTGGTTTGAAATCGAAAAATGATTTTCCTTCCTTGACAATAGCATTTCCCTGCACATGACAACGCTGGCAAACATCCATTTGCTTATTGATTTCTAGTTTGGCGGGGTTAACAATGCTGTAATCAATTTTATTTTTTACATCGACAATTATTCCAGCCATTTTTTGTTGCTGATGAATGCTTCCAGGGCCATGACATCTTTCACAATCAATTCCTGTTGGGACTTCATCGTATTTGTTTGATGATCCTAAAACTATTTTTGGAAAAGCATTATGACAAGACATACATTCCAATTCAATCATTCGACTAAAACGATTATTGAAACCATTTTCAAATCCTGGCGGTAAATCCCATTTTTGAGATTGCGTATAAAAAGTAGCTGGTGCCTGATAAATATAATTATTGACGTTTATCAAATGAGAATTCGTATGCTGACCGGAACCAACGATGTAATCTATTTTTACATCTCTCGAATAAGTTGTATCCTTTCCCTTTAATCTGAATTCCGTTAAATAAAGTATGCTGTCTTTAAAGTGGGGGTAATAATAAAAATTTAAGAATTTATCATATATCAGTTCATGGGAAGAGAAATGAGCAGCGGATTTATGGAGCGTTGCCAAATCAAATGACATTCCCATTCCCGTATGAATAAAAGTTTCGAATTTATCAGAATGACATTTTCGACATTCTTCTTTTCCGATGTAACGGTTTGTATCTACTAACGAAGCAAAAGTATTTACTTCTTGAACGCTTCCCGATTTACTTTTGCAAGAAATAAAAACAAATAATCCAAAAATAAAACTGACAAGAGCGTAAACTAATATACGGCTACGCATCACCAAATTTATTTTTTGACTAATTGCATGATGTACTCATCATAAAATTTTCCTTGCTCGTAAATCCAATCTTGTTTCAAACCAGTAATTTCAAATCCTGCTTTTTTGAAAAGAGCTATACTGTTTTCATTATCAATTCGGACATTTGAATATATCTGATGAACATCAAGTACTTCAAAAGCATAATCAATAATTAAATGTAAAGCTTCCGTAGCATAACCGCGACCTCGATCTGCTTTATTCGCAATCATAATTCCTACACCTGCTCTTCGATTTTTCGGGTCAAATTCAAATAGATCAACACACCCAATAGAGCGGGATGTTTCGTCTTCATCATCTTCATCATAATATTTTAAATCGATCATCAATCTAAGCTGTTTGCTAGTATAAATATCTTGATGAACTTCTTTTACAAATTCTTCCAAAACAAATCTTGAAAACGGCACGAGGGTTCCACTAACACTCCATATAGAACTATCATTCTCCCAAAAATAAAGACGATTGATATCTGAAGGCTCTAACGCTCGAAGATGGATTAACTCCCCTACTAATTGCATAATTTAATGTTTGTACGAATATAAATAAAGACCGTGGTTAATTTGGCCCATTGCGAAGGTTTGATATGAACATATCATTGTTTACCACGGCAAAAATAGTCAATCACTCTTAAAGCACCAACTAACTTAACTCAACCACACCACTGAAAACAACTTCTGCGGGGCCTTCTAGCCAAATTTGTTCAAAGCCATGGGAGGCAGATTTAAAATAAACCTTCAACTTTCCACCAAGTGTAGAAACCGGACAAATATCTTTCGACGTAATCAATCCGGCACTTACTGCTGCTAGAACAGAAGCTGTAACACCAGTGCCACACGACAATGTTTCATCTTCCACTCCTCGCTCATAAGTTCTGATTTTTAATCCTCCATTTTCAATCTCAACAAAATTCACATTGATTCCTTCGTTGACATATTCTTTGGAGTTTCTGATCTCCCGACCCATTTTAACGATATCAATTTTCTCTACAGAATTTACAAAAGTTACGTAATGTGGAGAACCTGTATTCACCACAAAACAATCTCCTTCTTTTGAGACTTTAGAAACATCGTTCATTTTTAATTTCACCAACATGGGAGAAAGAGAAATTATTGAAGCATGATGTGGTCCATCAAATGCCGAAAAACTTGCTTCACTTCCAATCATTCCTAGCTGATGAACAAAAGCTGCTGCACATCTTCCACCGTTGCCACACATTGAACCTAAATTACCATCAGAATTGTAATAGACCATTTCAAAATCAAAACTATTTTTGAATAAAATCTTTATAAGTCCATCTGCACCGATTCCAAAATGACGGTCGCACAAACTCCTTACTTGAGCAACTGATAAATCCACAACATTTTCACGATCATCTATCATGATGAAATCATTTCCTGTTCCGTGATATTTACTAAAATTAATTTTCATTTAATATGTTCAGGAATTTCCGACAGTTTGAGTAAAGTAAATGAAACAAATTCATCAGATGGATGAAGCTTATAATAATCCAATCCATATTTCATGACCAACTTACTATCGTAAGAATATAATTTCACTGCTTCTGGTTCTTCTATTCCAAACAAAACAAGTTTATTCGATCTCATCTTATAACCTTTATAATTGATTGGTGAAACCCAAAATTCAACCATGAAATCGTTGTTTTTTGCTGGCTCTTGTAATCCTGCACTAGGGTTCAGTTTTGTTACTGTGTTTTGTTCAAGCGTTAGATCTGTAGTTTTTTGCTCAGAAGAAACTTCTGTTACTTTTAAAATATGTGACACCAAAAGTTGATCTTTTTTAAATTCAACATTAACATCATTTGCAACTTCCTTCACTGTCGCTGAATCAGCTTCGTTAAGTGTAGTATCAGAGATTTCATTCAACACTTTCTCACTTTCTAAATTAGTCACATTTTCAAAATCTGATTTATCTTGTTTTATAATTTTTTTAATTTCTAATTTCTCCTTTTCATTTGTATCTGATTTACGAGTAAACATTTCAAACCGAAAAATATTTCCTTTCTTTTGATATGTCCCAACGCCGATATATTCCCAGAGAATTATTCCTAAAAATACGATTGACAAAAAAATCAGTATCCATTTTAATCCAGCAGGGATGAATGGTTTTTTATAATTTAACTGCTTAAGAATTCCATTCTGTAATCTTTGATCTTCGTATGTTTGTATCGATTCAACAATTAAATTTTGAAAAGCAACCGACTTTCTAAAAGATTCATCAGATTCTAATCGGTCCATAAATTCTTTCAATTCAATGCCGCTCAAACTATTATTTATATACCGATCGATTAACGACCTTTCAAGTTCATTCATTAGAAAATTTAATTGAAACGTTTAAACGGGCCATAGAAACTTTCTGTAATTGAAGTAAAGCTTTGTTGACTTCAAATTGTGCAATGACAGGATTTGAATAATCAAACATAGCTGCAATTTCTTCGAAAGATAATTTTTCACAATATCTTCGACTTAACAACTTTCGAGTATTATCATCTAAAATTGAATAACAAGCTGCCACTGCTTCCTTTTCAGATTCTGTCGAAAGAGGAATATATTGACTTGCTATCTTTTTACTTCTCTGTTTTTCGTTTTCTAAAAACAGATTGATTGATGCGAATAGATATTTTTCTATATCCAACTGAATAGAGAGATTACTTTGTTGAATTTCTCGGTAAAGATTTACTAAAATTTGTGCAAATGTGGCTGGAGTTTCTGAATCTTTGATCCCCTTTTGACGTAAATGCTTCCGAGAAGATTGGAAAAACTTTTTAGTTAGTTCATTGAGTACTTTTTCATCGCCTTTTTTAATCAATGAAACCATCTCTTCATTATTTCTTCTAGTCACCATTCTGGAACAAAAGTAAAAAAATTAACGGTGATAAAGATGCTAAACTCTAATGATTGACGGTGATAATGAACATTGTGTTCTTAATAATAAAGGTCTAATAATTCGATCTGATCAAATAGCAACTTTAAAGATCAAAAAGGATAAAACTATTAATGTTTGTTAATTAAAGAATAGAGGAAAATAAGTCTTCTAAATTCACGTATATAAGTTGCTTCCCAAAAATATCAACTTCACATCAGCCGTTAACAATTCTTAACCCGGTCTTTCACAAAATTTTCATTCGGCAAATAAGAATTTTGATGGCATAAATTTTGAAAATAAAAACCAACTAAAACTTCAGTACTATGCTAAAAAATATTAAAAAATCAATTGGTATCATTCTGATAGCTGGCTTGGGCGGAATTGGCGGAGCCTTTGTTTACTCTCACTTTTCAAATCCAGCATATCTCGGATCAATTTCTGAACGCCAACACGTTCAATTTGTCAGTAACAATAATTTACCTACCCAATCAGGTCTGACAGATTTTACGAAAGCCGCAGAAATGTCAGTTCACTCGGTTGTTCATGTGAAAACATTTTTTACACAACAGAATAATAATTTTTTTGGTAACCCATTTGATTTCTGGGGAAGGCCGCAACAGCAATCACAACAACAACAAGCTACTGGATCAGGGGTAATCATCAGTCAAGATGGATACATCGTAACTAATAACCATGTGGTTGAAAATGCAGAGAAGGTGGAAATCACATTGAACAATAATCAGAGTTATGAAGCTAAAATTATTGGAACAGATCCATCTACCGATTTAGCTTTATTGAAAATAGACGAGAAAAACCTTCCATTTATTAACTACGGCAACTCTGACAATGCAAAAGTAGGAGAATGGGTTTTAGCTGTTGGAAACCCTTTCAATTTGACAAGTACTGTGACCGCTGGAATTATATCAGCAAAAGCAAGGAACATTGGAATTTTACCTGACCAATATAAAATTGAATCTTTTCTTCAAACCGATGCTGCTGTCAATCCTGGGAATAGCGGCGGCGCCTTAGTCAACACCAATGGAGAATTAATAGGAATCAATTCTGCGATTGCTTCTACAACAGGATCCTACACTGGTTATTCTTTTGCCATTCCTGTCAATTTAGTACGCAAAGTTATGGACGATTTAGCTGAATTTGGGAGTGTGCAAAGAGGCTTTATTGGAGTAAGCATTAGAGATCTCGATTCAAAACTAATGACTGAGAAAGGAATTCACCAAAGTCAAGGTATCTACGTTGCTGGGTTAACAAAAGGCGGAGCGGCCGAAGATGCAGGGTTAAAGGAAGGTGATATAATAGAAAAAGTTGGTGATGCAACTGTAACCTCGACCCCACAACTTCAAGAGCAAATTGGTCGGTACCGCCCTGGAGACAAAGTTGCTCTTTCCGTTTTAAGAGATGGTAAATCGAATATTTTTATGCTCACATTGCGAAATAAAGATGGCGATACAAAGCTTATTAAAAATGAACAAGCGCTAAATATTTTAGGTGGAACCTTTGAAGAAATCGGGGAGAATGAAAAATCCAGTTTAGGCATACGAGGTGGTGTGAAAATTTCTAAACTGATTCCTGGTAAACTCTTCAATGCAGGAATTAAAGAGGGGTTTATCATTACTTCTATTGATAAAAAACCTATCGGCTCCAAAGAAGATCTAGAGTCTGCTTTGAAAACAAAACAAGGTGGAGTTCTGATTGAAGGCATCTATCCGAATGGAATGACTGCATACTATGGTTTTGGAATATGATTGGTAGGGTTCAATTTTCATTCGGCAATTGAATACAATAACAGCAAAAATCGAATTTAGGTTCGATTTTTGCTGTTGTAAATTTTGAAAAGCTATTTTTCTTTTTTTTAACAAATACAGATAGTTATTAACTGATACTTGACAAAAACTTGCTTCGCTTTTCACTAAGGCTTATCTTTGCCGCTAATAAGTAAGTAGATTTTTCGTTTGAATCTGCCCATTTTTATCTCTAACCTCTCGATTAACTATGCGTCAACTCAAAATAACCAAATCGATTACTAACCGTGAAAGTCAATCGCTTGAAAAATACCTTCAAGAAATCGGTCGTGAAGAACTAATTACTGCTGAAGAAGAAGTTCGATTAGCCCGAAAGATTAAAGAAGGCGATCAGGATGCACTTGATCGATTGACCAAAGCAAATCTCCGATTTGTCGTTTCAGTTGCAAAGCAATACCAGAATCAAGGACTATCACTTCCTGATTTGATCAACGAAGGAAACCTAGGCCTAATTAAAGCGGCAAAACGATTTGATGAAACTCGCGGTTTTAAATTTATATCTTATGCTGTGTGGTGGATTCGTCAAAGTATCCTTCAAGCGTTAGCTGAACAATCTCGTATCGTTCGTTTGCCTTTGAATCAAGTTGGTTCACTAAATAAAATTTCAAAAGCTTATTCCAAACTAGAACAAGAATTCGAAAGAGAACCGTCTCCTGAAGAACTTGCAAAAATCTTAGACATCCCTACTGAAAAAATTGCCGACACCATGCGAGTAAGTGGAAAGCACGTTTC
This sequence comes from Bacteroidota bacterium, assembly GCA_031361545.1. GTDB lineage: Bacteria > Bacteroidota > Bacteroidia > AKYH767-A > 2013-40CM-41-45 > JADKIH01. The sequence continues at coordinate 1,948 of JANLRG010000299.1, read as the reverse complement.
AATGGATGCACCGTTTGTACAAGGTGAAGACAATAGCTTAATTGATGTCTTAGAAAATGCTGATTCTCCTAGAGCCGATGGATTGTTAATGAATGAATCTCTTCAAAAAGAAATTGATCGTTCATTGAGTACTTTAACGGAAAGAGAAAGAGAAGTTATCAAGTTGTTTTTTGGAATTGGAATGCAGCATGGTTTAACTCTAGAAGAAATTGGAGCAAAATTCGATTTAACTCGGGAACGTGTTAGACAAATAAAAGAAAAAGCAATTCGTAGACTTCGTCATAAATCGAGAAGTCGCCTATTGAAAGCCTATTTAGGTTAATAGAATTATTTATTGATGTTATCATAAAACGTAAACAGCTTTCACAAAAATGAAAGCTGTTTATATTTTAATTCAACTGAGAACCCTAATTCAAAATAATAAAATATCATGTCATCAGAACCACTGAATAATCAAACACAAATCGATCAAAAAGATAAATATGAATCTGGATTAGCAGACTGGATTCAACAAGAAAAATCTGCCATCGCATTGATACATGTTGCTGGAACACTTTGGTTCGACAAATCTGTTGAAGTAGTAATTTTCAGAAATCAATTAGTTGATAGAAGCGCAAGTGAAATATTAAATCTTCATCAGTATAGCAAGCAAGTAGTGAACAGACCTATTACTGTAATCGAAACACTCGCTCTGGCAAAAGAGATGAACAAACTAGATCTCGCTCCTTCAAGAATTGATATTGGAATTTTATGTTCTGAGTGGATCACCGAAAGAAAACATTTTAAAAATGCTGAAGAATTTGTTGGAAATAAACTCAAAGATTTCATCGGGAAAGAAAAGAGAGTAATCACGCCTAAGGATGTTGTCCTTTATGGTTTTGGTCGAATCGGACGACTACTGATGAGAGAATTAATTTCTCAAGCAGGAAAAGGAGAACAACTTCGCCTCCGCGCTGTCGTTACAAGAAGTAATAGCGATGAAGATATTACAAAACGTGCCGACCTTTTACGAAATGATTCTGTACATGGCGCTTTCCCTGGAACAGTTATTGAAGATTTTAAAAACAAAGCCTTGATTGTAAACGGTCACTCTGTACAGATGATTGCTTCTAATGACCCTGCCTCTATCGATTACAATTCATACGGAATTAATGACGCTCTTATTATTGATAACACAGGAGTTGTTAGAGACAGAGAAGGATTAACAAAGCATTTATCCTCTAAAGGTGCAAGCAAAGTTTTACTAACTGCTCCCGGTAAAGGTGATGTTCCGAATATTGTTTACGGAGTTAATGAAGCATCTTTTGATCATGAAAAAGAAACTGTATTCTCAGCAGCCAGTTGTACAACAAATGCAATTGTTCCAATATTAGCAGTAGTAGAAAAAGAATTGGGAATAGAAAAAGGACATATTGAAACTATTCACTCCTACACAAATGATCAAAACTTACTCGACAATTACCATAAAAAATATCGTCGTGGAAGATCAGCTGCATTGAATATGGTGATTACAGAAACTGGCGCTGACAAAGCTGTTGCCAAGGTATTACCTCAATTAGCTGGTAAATTAACTGGAAACGCCGTTCGTGTACCAACTCCTGATGTCTCTTTAGCAATATTAAATTTAACATTGAAAAAAGAAACTACGAAAGAGAATACCAATGAAATTTTGTGTAATGCAGCTCTTCATGGTGCACTCGTTGAACAAATTCAATTCTCCGTTTCTAATGAATTAGTTTCTACAGATCTTGTTGGTAATTCTTGTGCTTCTATCGTTGATAGTCCCGCTACCATTGTTTCCAAAGATGGAAAGAGTATTGTATTGTATATTTGGTATGACAATGAATACGGTTACAGCAGACAAGTTGTACGTTATGCAAAATATATTTCAAACGTAATTAGATTACGCTACTATTAAAACAAAGAGAGGCCCTAATTAATTAGGGCC
>JANLRG010000236.1:0-12540 GCA_031361545.1 Bacteroidota bacterium | reverse complement strand
GGATTTTTAAAAAGCATCCAAGCGAAAGAATAATTCAAAAAAATATTGTCCAAGTGCAATATCAACAGCACCCTGTCCTGAAGACAAAATGAATTTCCATAAGCTTTTAGAATGCATTACACAGTAATAAATCAATATTTTATTTAATCCTTTTGAATGAAGAACATAATGGAGGTTTGGTAGAAAAAAATATTCGATAAAAAAGTACTTCGCAGTTCAATCACTGACATAGATAAGGTTGGCTATCGAGGCATCTTCAATTATTTTATCTGTCGACTATAAAAATGTTAGGAACAGATAAAAAGGAGAAACACCGACGGAGTCAGATACATATAGGGAAAAAAGTAGGGATGGAAACATAACCTTAAACTGAGAAGGATGCGCATTGTGAAGTTTTGACTGACATAATTGAAAAAATAATTTCTTGAAATGATTGGATAGAGGTAAGCAATATTTGTAATCTTTTTATACAAATATGTAATTGATAGTACTTTAAATTCTCTCAACTTTATATCATGATAAACGTCGTAAAAAAAGAGAGCATAATTATATCGGATCAAGAAATAATTTCGTTGCTATCAAAAAATAATCTGGAATCAATTGGAAATTTAAATGATAATTATTCACCGATTATTTTTGGAGTCGTTTTCAATCTACTAGCTAAAAAACTAAATATTTCTGTCGGCGAAGCAAGGAAAAATTTGCGTTTTGAATTTTTAGATTTGAGAATAATTCGGACCATTCGCGACTATTCTATTGCGGCCCTAAACTTATATGTATATCAAACAATTTAAAGTAGTAGGAAAACTCTAAAAACTAAAAAAATGAATATGAGAAAAATCACTTTGTCCTTAATAGTAATTTCAGCAATATTCTTATGCAATGTTGTTAATGCGCAAGACAGTGTTAACCGAAATTCTGATCAAGTTAAAAAACAACAAGACCTAGATTCGCAAAAGATTCATGATCAAGATAAACGGAATTCTAATTCAGTTAACCAGAATCGTACTGATCAAAGTGAAGATATGGATAAAGATCATATTGCTATGGAGAATGGTAAAATGATAGCTGTGATAGATGGAAAAATTATACCGATGGATCAAAATGTGACGATGAAAAACGGAACTGAATGTATGACTGATGGAACTTGTATGTTAAAGAGTGGTAAAAAAATAATTATGAAAAATGGCGATATGATGGACATGAATGGAGTCATGTTTTCAAAAGACCATCTTCCACAAAAAGCAAATTAATTATTCACATAATTTTTGTTTGTGAATATGAACGTTCTTAAAATTCATTGGATGAACAAAGATTTGAAAAGGAAACTAAAAGAAGTAGTCTGCATGAAACGAGGACTGAAATAAAAATTAAATCAGATAATCAAAAGGTTCTTCCAATTAGAAAACTACAACGAGTTAATTGTTTAAAAATACTTCGCTTCAATTATATTATTTCATTCAGTTGGCGCTTAGAAAAAAATAAAACACAACTAATTCCTACCGATATGAATCAAGAAAAAGCAAAATATGTAGAAAAATTAACTGAAATGGTTAATGACGTACATGTATCTATGTTGATTACAAATAAAGACAATAATTCCCATCCATTAGGTAACGCTCTAGGTGTGGATGAAATCGATGATGACGGAACAATTTGGTTTTTTAGAAAGTCCTCTCCTGATTTTGCAGATGAAATTCAAGAAAGCGAAAACGTTTCTGTTGCAATTGTTAACCAAAGGAACAGAAGTTATTTAATGATCAATGGCACGGTAACTCTTATTAGTGATAAAAATAAAATGTTGGAATTGTGGAATGGAAACATGAAATCGTGGTTCCCAAGAGGATTAGATGATCCCAATATTCTCCTCATTAAAGTAAGTCCGGTTCAAGTGAATTATTGGGATAATGATTCCAGTAAAATGGTGGTTCTCTTTAATGTGCTCAAAACTCTTGTTACTGGCCAAGCCTATTCTGAAGAAGAACATACAATCATTAGAAAATATTATTCTAAACTCAGTAGATTAAACTAAAAATATTGTGCGCCATTCGCAATAGCGAATTTCTCATTTAGCTTCTCTAGTCATTTTGGCAGTGAGAAAATAAATGGAATGTGAGAAAATACATGAGACAACTTTTGATTGATTAATGGAAAAATATTTAAAGAAATAATTCTTATGAATAACCAATTGATGTAAGGTGGTTATTGGATATTCAAACTTTTTACAGAATGAATTCTTTCAGAGAAGAACTATTTAATCAATGTTACTTTCCCAGTGAAGTTGTGGCTGTCATCAAGTTTGTCATTAACCAAAGCTTTCCACACATAAGTATCTTGTTGTGAAATTTTTTGGCCGCCATTTGCATAACCGTTCCAGCCTTGTCCCCATTCATTTGTTTTGTAGATGAGATTTCCCCACCGATCAAAAATCAAAAGTTCATAGTTGTTTGGATTTATTCCAGTGCCGTATGGAGTGAAGACATCATTAATGCCATCACCATTTGGAGTAAATGAATTTGGAGCATAAAATTCAAATTCTTGTTTGATGCAAATTTCAGTAGATGTGGAATCAATACATCCGAGGTCACTTTTTACAATCAGATTTACATTGTAGCAGCCAACTTCTTTATAAGTATGTATGGGATTCTTGAGTAACGATGTGTCGTTTGTTAAATCATCAAATGTCCAAAACCAGAACGTTGTATTGTACGATTTGTCTGTAAAAATAATTTTGGGATCAGTGATAAATGTTGGATTAGGAGAGTAAATAAATTTTGGTATCGGTTGCGGGAAAACAGTTACGAAATTATTAATTGTGGATGTGCCAATACATCCTGTTGAATTGGTAACCGTCGTTGTAACACTATAAGTTCCGGGTGTCTGATAACAATGATTTGCACTTCCACAACTGGATATTGATTGCCCATCTCCAAATGACCATAGTTCATTTGAACAACTACTAAAAGAATTTTCTAGAAAGTTTACGCAAAGAGGAATGCAGCCTGAAAGATTATTTCCTGCAATTACGGGAATCGGTTTTGAAGAAACATTAATTGTGATAGCAGAATTTTTTGAAGGTGTTCCGCAATTATCTGTAACAGTAACGGTATACGTAGTTGTCGTTGTAGGAGTAGATATTGGATTTGAAACGGTAGAATTGTTTAATCCAATCGAAGGGCTCCAGGAGTAGTTGTAGTTTCCGTTTCCACCAGCGGCAACTGAAATGAGTTGTGTTGAATCACCTTCACAAATTGATACCTGACTTTGAGTTTGAATGCTCAGTGGAAGATTCACTGTTATACGAACAGAATCTGGCGACGAACTACATCCGCTTGCATCGGTGGCGATCACATTATAGGTTGTACTCACAGATGGACTCACGGTGGTTCCAACTGAGTTGATTCCATCTGTCCATGAATAAGAATAGTTTGGTGTTCCACCTGTGCTGCTTGCTGAAAGAGTGACCGTTTGTCCAATGCAAATAGTTGCAACTGCCATTGCATTGACAGATGGTACAGACGATGCAACTACTGTTGTTAGCGTATCGATGAGACACATTCCCGGAAATGAAACAATGCAGGTGTAAGTTCCGGGGGCAAGATTTGTTATGGAAGAAGTTGTTTGTCCTCCAGGCGACCATGAATAAACTGGTGAACCAGAATAATTGCTGATAGACGCTGTTGCTGTTCCATTATTAGTACACGCTGGAGTTGAAGCGATGGATTCAGTTGGAGCATTGTTGCATGTAAATGTATTGCCTTGAATAAAGACTCCAGAATCATATTTTCCGTTTCCTGCATCTACCACTGCAATTTTCATGTGATACATCTGACATGGAGTTACTGCAACTGAAGAAGTGATTGGAACAGTATAACCATCGTATGCTATGTCAGTATTCGGCGTACTATAATTATCCACATAATAGGCCGGATTTGATGCGCCCGTACCAATAGGCCATCCGCCGTTCACTGTGAAAATTGAAACGGGTGTTATTCCATTGGGTAAGGTCGCAATATTTTGTGCATTATAATTTCCTCCGGCGGGATTTGGTCCACTTAAAAAAATTGCAAATACATCATTGTATTGATTAATATATTTTGGATACTCTTCCGAACCGAAAACATACGTGATTCGCAAGGTGTCGCATGTTGGCATAAAATCAAATTGCAGGATACATGCATCATATCTTGCTTGCGGACTAACAGCGGTGACATCTGCATCTGTCAAGTTGTTTCCGTTGGTAACATTACAAAAATAACTTCCGGGATTGTCGGCATCCACTGCGTGACCATTCGTAAGCAGAACTCCATTAGGAATACCCAACTGAGTTCCTGTATAGGTGAAAGTACCTGTAGAGTTAGATCCGCTGAGAAGTGTTGCATTGCTAATTGTAATTCCGCTGCCAACAATATTTTGCGCTAATGAAGCTGCGGAACTATTGTTAGTGATACCTAACTGCGAGTATCCCAGCAGCGGTATCAATAGACATACGATTAGATGAATACAATTTTTCATTGGTCATAGTCAGTACAAAAACCGACTTTAATTATTTTTAAAAGCAATGGTTGATTGCAAAGGTAGGTTATCTCATTGGAGAAACCATGCCTAAACAGAACGAAAATAGTTAAGCATCATTTCGCCTATTCTAACATCTAAAAAACGTCTAAATAACGTCTGGTTTATTTTCCAAATTCTACGATTTTGACGCAGACTATCAATTTCTATTTTTGGAATCAGGATCATCATTTGATTGATTAACAGCCGCTGTTCATGAACTAAATAATGAAAATATTTCTGTCTTCCCCAACCCAAGCACCGGAATTTTTACTTTCACTTTAAAAAATATCACTTCAAAGAAATTAATATTAAATGTGTATAATTTAAGCAATCAACTTTTGAAATCTCAATCTATTTTCGACTACGAATCTTTTGATTTAGATCTCACTAGTTTTGAAAATGGAATTTACTTTTATCAAATTAAAGGAGAAGAGTCAATTGTATCTGGGAAATTGGTGAAGGAGGAGTAAGAATAGTTACTTGAATGGAATTCGAAACTTAGCGATCAATGTATTTACTCCATCATCCATTTGTTGAAAATCCAGGATATAAAGTCATGCCGCCATCAATAAAAATGCTTGCTCCTGTTATGTAGTCAGACTCATCACTGGCAAGCCATGTGGCTAGTTTACCTATATCTGTAGTCAGGCCAATCCGTCCATAAGGTATTAAAGTTAATAAACTGTTCAATGCTTCTTGTGTACTCCATGCGCTTTCATTTATCGGAGTTTGTATTGCTCCAGGTGCAATACTGTTGATCCGTATTTTTTTTGGAGCTAGTTCTTGCGCCATACTTTTCATCAACATCATTATTCCTCCCTTTGATGATGCATAATTTACATGGCCAGCCCACGGGATAACTTCATGAACACTGCTCATGCAAATAATTTTTCCACTTGCCATGCTCCTTTCGGGCACTATTCCTCTTCGTAAAAATTCTCGCACTGCGGACCTCGCGCACAAGAACTGGCCTGTAAGATTAACTTTGATAACAAGTTCCCAATCTGCTAAAGTCATTTCATGAAACGGAGCATCCTTCTGAATGCCTGCATTATTTACTAAAATATCTATCGTTCCGAAGTGTTCAAACATAGTTTGAAACATAGCTTCAACTTCGTTTTCATTACTAACATCTGCATGAACAGCAATTGCAGCTCCTCCATTTTGCATTATTTCAGCGACTACTTCCTCCGCAGTTTCTGGATGGGAAATATAATTAACAACAACATTGGCACCTTCATTTGCAAGTGCAATTGCTACACCTCTGCCTATGCCACTATTTGCACCTGTTACTAAAGCAGACTGGCCTTTGAGTTTTGGAAATTGATTCACGATAGTTGATTTAATTTTAAATGTTTGAATTTATATATGACACCCCCTGTTAACATTCCTAAAGAAGGGGCAAGGCAGTAGAGCCAGAAGTTACTCCACTGATTCGATACCACAGCAGAAGCAAAGGTACGTGCAGGATTCATGCTCATCCCGCTGTAAGGGGCTTCAAACGTAATATACAATACGATAAGGATTGAAACAACATACGGTGTGTAAGATGACCATCTCTTGCTATCTTCCATAAAGAGAACAACTACGATAAGGAAAAAGGAAATAGCAAACTCAAATATAAATGCTATGAATACATCACCATCTTTGGGTTTAGTTACAATATAGTTGACAGAAGGATCTCGTATCCAATCAGGAAATATAAAGTAAACCAGGTACAAACCGAATGCTCCACCTGCGAACTGAAATATAATGTAAAAGATGCTTTCGCGGAAACTTATGTCATGCAGATAGTAACGCACCAACGTTACTGATGGATTAATGTAAGCCCCCGATTCTTTACCAAACTTTGAGGTAAAAATAAAAAAGGCAGTCAGGCCCATGGTCAATCCAATCAAAAATCTTCTCAAAAGATCTGAATGTAACTGATGACGAAGATAGAGATCGGGATTATCAATAAGCATATCAAAGAATCCTGCAGAAAACATAAACAGACCTAACCCAAGAGCCTCAAAAAAATATCTGGAAAATCTATTGGTAGTGTGTGCCACTGTTTTTTAAATTTTAGTTTTCCAAAGCTATTTCATTCTTTCTAATAAATGATCCCCAACGCGCAGCGAATTTGCCATTATGGTGAGTGAAGGATTTACTGCACCGATGGATGGAAAAAAGCTGCCGTCGATCACATACAAATTATCCAAGTCATGGGTCTTACAATTTATGTCCAACACTGAATAGGATGCATCATTTCCAAATCTCAAAGAACCGACCTGATGGGCAACTCCAGCAAGCGGTATTTTTTTTGAAATGTAAATATCGTGGGGAAAGAAACTACTACCGTTATCTATTTTGCTTAAAATGTGTTTCCATTTATTTACTAACTTGTCAAAGCCTTCAGTATTATTTTCTTTGTAGTTCAAATGGGTTTGCCCATTTAAATATTGCACTCGATTGTTTGCATCCGGCAGATCTTCTCCTGTGAGCCACCAGTCTATTGAATGCGATGCCATTTCATCTAGCACAAATCCGGGAGTAATAGATGGAGCGTCTGGTGAGAGTTGATCTTTATTTGATTTGCCCAGCAACTGTATGTGACCCATCGGAAACTTATAATCACTCTCTCCCCAATAAAAATCATTTAGAGCAAGTGTCTTTTGAAATATTGTAGGATTTGGTTTTGTGCTAATATTTAACACAGCTGTATTGAGATGCTTCATGAAATTTCTGCCTACTTGTCCGCTGCTATTTGCAAGTCCGTCGGGATGTTTATCACTGCTGCTTTTGAGCATCAATATGGCTGAATTAATTGCACCACATGCTACAATTACAATATCAGCTTTAAAATTTACTAGCTCACTTTTATAGGAGACCTCTACATAACTAACACTTCTTCCATCGGCAGAGGTCACCAATTTATTTACAATGGCTTCTGTAAGCAACGTTACATTTTCTAATGCCATTGCTGGTCGGACACAATTAATATCTGAATCACATTTGGCATGTATTAAACAAGGAAATCCATCGCAAGTATCGCACTTTATACATTTGCTATTGAGAATATCGTTTTCTCTCCTCTTAATACCAAGAGGAATATAAAAAGGATTATATCCTAATCCGATAAGGTCGTTATGCATTTCTTGGATGCGTGGTTCATGCGTCACGTGTTCGTAGGAATAGTCCTCACTTCTGAATGGTTCTGTTGGATCTAAACCCATCTTACCACGTACCTCATATAATTTTTCGGCTTCAGTATAATATGGCTCGAAGTCATTATACTTGAGCGGCCATTCTGGAGAGATACCTCCTGAATGTTGCACTGTATTAAAATCATTTTCCCTCAAACGAAATAAAGCGGCTCCATATACCTTTGTATTTCCACCTACCCAATAACCTGTTCCCGGATGAAGATCTGCATCATCATTTCCTGTCTTCCAAATATCCCGGGTATGATAACGCTCTTTCTGAAAAACTTCAACAGTGTCCCAATTTTGTTTTTCCTGCGGTAAAAAAGTTCCACGTTCCAAAACCAATATTTTTTTTCCCGAATCTTTCAGCTTGTGCAATAATGTTCCTCCGCCTGCACCAGTGCCAATGATTATAATATCATATTGTTCCATTAGTTATTATTATTTGTCGAGCCACCCACCAGTGAATTTTGCGGCTCGCAATCCGTTAATAATATATGGGCAGTTTTTCATTGTCGCCCAGATAAGTTCGGTTTGATAATTTTCAATCATAATAACAATTGGCCCCTGATTCAAACCAAATTGCCACGGAGAAATCCACCCATTCGGATTAGGACCCTTGTGTGGGAAAGATGGATTAAAGCTGGCATCAAAACCGTAATCGCTGTGTTTCTTTAAGTCTAGCTTTTCAATAGCATGTCTAATTGTTTTGAGTATCACTTTTGGCTCAAATGGTAGCGACGCTACAACTGCCCAAGGTGAAATGGTTCCATCATCTGGACCAAACGGTACTCCCCGCGCTTTATAATCATAAAATTCTCGTTCAATAGAATCTAAAATTAAGGTACTTGGTCCGGGCCCATCGCTAGCCGTGAACCCCCAACCATGTTCGCCATAGTGAGCATAGCCTTGCGGGTTATCAATTGCATACTTTTGCTGTATGCGTGTAGCTCGTTTGCTGTTCTCAAAATAATCTATCCCGATTTGTCTATTAACATCGTCTTTGATCCCCTTGAAATCAATCCAGATTTGTGACATCTGATGGATAAAAAGCGGTCCGGCATAAATCATTTCGATGTCGTAAATTTCTTTCAATTCAAAAGTAGAAATCCATTGCTGATAACCTATTGGATCGATAGGGAATGTTGGAGACCCCATTGCAAGTATATAAAGAATAATTGCTTCACTGTAGCCCTTGTCCCACCTGAAATGTAGAAAACCAGACTCTGGCTTCCAGCCATGTGTTATTGTTGTAGCATGATTTAATGCCCATTGCCAATCTACCCTAAGATATAATTCATCAGCCAGTTTCCTTATTTCATTCTCATCATCAATGTTATTGGTAAAGTAATGTTTTACATTGAGAATCCCCGCCATCAAAATAGCAGTATCAACTGTTGATAATTCACAATCCCATGCACGTTTGCCCGTATCCATATCAATGAAGTGATAATAAAAACCTTTGTAACCTGTTGCATCTACATCATCACTTTGTTTACTGGAATGGAAAAATCGCAAAACTTTAATAGTTCTTTTTACTGCCTCTTCTCTTGAAATTAATTCTCGTTCTACCGCAGCTGTATAAGCGCTCAATGCAAGGCCAACGGCGGCAATACTTGAAGGAGATCCTGGCTGAGTTTTATCTGCAATTAAACCTGTGTTTGGGTTTATTTGACTATTAAAATATTTGAAAGTCTCTGCCTGCAAAATGTCAAGCATTTCACTATCTGTTCCCTGTTTGTTGACGACATGTAGTTCTCTTGTTGGATGTTGTGATTTCACGGAATTTCCAAGGTTACGCAAATGGTGCTTAGTGGCTCTATTGATAAATCAATTAATACTGATTCTTCTTTCTCTTCTACATTAATAAATTCCTTGATAAGTTTAGAAGCATTTTCCAATTCTTCGACTTGTGACGGAAGTAGACTATCTGGAGAACCCATTTTCACCCATGCCTGATAAGAATTAGCATGAGAGTCGTCTATTATTTCTAAATAAGATGAAATGATTTTTCTTATACCTTTCATTTCAATCTGAACAAATTCTTTTTGAATCGCATGTTTTGGAAGTGCTAAATTTGTAATCAGAATCTTGAGTATATTGTTATGCCTAGTAACCCATATATCTATTGTATCATGATTGCCATTCACCTGCAATGATTCATTCCCCAAAGCATGGAGTAGTTGAAAGGCGCGATAAGCTGGCTTAGGAATACCATATATATTCATTAGTCCGAAGCCGCCGTGAAAAGGGATGGAGCAAAAATAATTTTCTTCAAAAATATCGGAGAAAATCCAATAGCTATATCCATTGACAATCCCTTGAGCTTCCATTACAGTCTTTGTAATAAAGGATGCAGCGTATGGCATGTCGTGCAGCATATCAAACGGATTCGATGACGTGCTCCATTCGGTATAGTAGAGAGGTTTATCACCACTTTCATGTTTTGCTTTTTGCGCCTCTTCTCTGAGAATGCTTCGTGTGCTAGCGGCTAATTGTGCAATGGTGTCGTCACCAGGTTGGCCAAAATCGTCGGTAGGATAATGATGAGTCGATACAAAATCTACTGGAACATTAGTTTGGGAGCAAAACGATAGAAATTCTGATATCCATGCATTGTTAGCAGTTGCAGGCCCACCGACGCGAAGCTGCGCATCTACTTTTTTTATTGCAACGGCTGCATGTTGATACAATCGGAAATAGTCGGCTTGTGTTCCAGTCCAAAAAGCAGAAAGATTGGGTTCATTCCATATCTCAAAAAACCATTTACTCACTTCGTCTATACCGTATCTTGTTACCCAATGCTGAACTAATTTATAGATAAGTGTTTCCCATTGCGTATAGTCGCGCGGAGGTGTGACATTTGCTTTGTAATGAAAAACAATATCACTTCCAGAAGACAATGCATAAGGCATAAATGAGAGCTCCATAAATGGACGCATACCTATTGAGAGAAGGTAATCACAAATTTGATCTGCGTTAAAAAAAGAATATACTAGTTGATTCATTTCATCAACTAAAGTTCCGACATCATCACATAAGATTCCATGAAATCGGACATGTTTAAAACCTAATTCTGTATGGCAACGCAACAACTGTTTTTGCCAGTCAGAGCGTAACGCCAAAGTAGCATGGCCACTACCTACAGTATGTTCCCAAAAGTGTGGGAATGGTTTGCTAACGCCTTTTGTATCGCACGTAAATAACATAAGAGTTTTCTTTTATTTCATTTTAAAATTATTCAACTATATACTCCGTTCTTTCTATGTTAAATCGAAATGCCATAGTGAAAATTCTGCTCAAAAATTTTAGTTAATTTTGGAATAAATTTAGTCTAAAATAAGATATTATTTCAGAAATTAAAAAATTATGAATAGATTAAGTTAAACATTTACAAACTTCTTACTTGATCCTATACTTCCAAAATTCATATTAAAAAAGCAAGTGGCATAATTCATCAAACTCATATAGAAAGGTTCGGAAATTATTTTATTGATCATGTCGATGATCAATTTTCAAAACGGGACCGCTCAAAGTTTCATTAATAATCTCCATACTTTGTTTTCAATACATTTGGAATGATTAGCTTTGTTAGAGAAATGTATTTCAAGTAGTTTTAATAATTCCATCGGAATTTTATTCTGCTTACTAAAATCATCTATGAATTGAATCACTTTTAAAGCCCCTGAGCTGCGCTTTTAATAATGCTACAATGATAGATCAAGGATTACACAGGGCTTTTCAGAGTATAAATTTTTATGACATTAGCTATGAATAAATAAAAGCGCTTATGATGAACTAAATTTATGATTTTAGTATTGCTAATTACGTTGAATCATCCTAGGATTACACAATAAAGTATAAACTTTGTCATTGTTATTATAAACTAATTGAAAACTAATTAAAAAAAATGAGAACATTATTAAAAGCCTCTTGTATAAAATGCGGATTTGAAAAAAAAGTTTCTTTCGGAGCAGGAATGTTAAGTTTATTTATTAGGCTGCATTAAAAATAATTAATGTCAGATAATAGTTTCTGATGTGTGTAAATTAATTTTCTATATTTGGATGGGGGAGCTATTCACACTTTTATATTTTGTCTCATTCATTGGGACAATAAATAATTGAAAAAGATTAAATTTATTTATAGCGGAGTGTGCCGAAAATCCGAATTAAGAGTAGGCAAATCTTAATACCAAAAAAATGAAGGCTAAATTATTATTTTCATTCTTTTGTTGGAGGTAATTTACAATTCTAAAGAAAGCAATTTAGACTTATAAAAAAATTGTGAAATTTTTTCATTACTTATATCAGAGCTTTACTAAATCACATTTTTATTTGAATGAAGACTATTAAATGTAAATAAATTATCATGCAACCAATCGTTGATGTAATAATTGTTTACAAGGGCGAACGCTTAAGTAAAATATTTAGAAGATTTTCCTGAATGAAAACATTTATATCCTTTGCCAGAAACTTTTATGGATTCGCAATACTTGCCATTATGAAAAAGGCAAGAGTAACAAACATCCTTCTGTTATTGGAGGTGTCGGAAGAGGGGTCAAAATAAATGGCAAAGTTCATTTACTTCTCTATATGCATTTTTGCTAAATGTCATTCTATTAGTTTTGTTTCTCTTAATAAGAATCATCTTTTCTTTCTTGTAGTTTTTTCTTTAGTTCATCGTGAAGTGAGATGATGTTGATATCGTAACTAGTGTTTGTTTTTATTCATTAAAGTTCAGATCAACACACAGGATACCGAATAAAAAACTTAGTCAAAAAAATAAAATGGGTTCG
>JANLRG010000223.1:0-2687 GCA_031361545.1 Bacteroidota bacterium | reverse complement strand
AAATATTGCTTTCAATGCAGGGAAAGTTATAGGTACTACCCCTTCACATCAAGGTGTTGAACCTTTATCATTTACGAGTTCAGGCACGACTTACGCACCCTTAAAATCAGAACATTCGGGCATGTTGGCAATGTTGAGCAGTTTATCTACAACTGAATTGACATCTGCAAAACTCTCGACCTCGTTTAGTGATGTTGCATTAGGTCCCGGCAAAGACGGGCAGTTTCCCGCGACAAAATTGGGACTCAAATGCAGCAACTTGACTGCTGCACAAAAAACATTGGTTATCAATGCAATGAAACCTTGGTTACAAGACGCTGATGATGCCTCGGGTGCGGCTCTATTGGCAGTCTATACTTCTGAAATTGATAATACATATATCTCTTATTCAGGCAACGCTACACTTGCCACCAATGGCGATTATGTCCGCATTGATGGGCCAAGTGTATGGATTGAACTCGTTTGCCAAAACGGTGTTGTTTTTTCGGGTATCCATTATCACGCTATTTATCGTGACCATTCCCGCGATTATGGTGCAAGTGGTGCTTTAACAACTGTAAAAGAGGTTTTTGGGAGTGTGACGGATACACAATTTAAAGTGAATGAATTATTCCCGAACCCCCTCAGTACTGTAACTAATATTTCCTTAACACTCAACTTTTCATCAAAAGTAAGGGTAAATATTTTTGATTTGGCAGGAAGAGAGGTCGGTATTATTTCAAATGAAGAGATGACAGTTGGAGAACATAATTTGATTGTCAATAGAAATTTAAATGGTAATATCCTTTCTACGGGTATATATATCTGTAAAATTTCTGTTGAAAATACGAATGGTCAGTTTGGGCAATCAAAATTGATGGTTGTTCAATAACATATCGTTGAATAATTTTTAATAAACAAAATTGCCACGAGTCCTTAACTTGTGGCAATTTTGTTAGCATATATTTTAAAATGAAAAGCAAGATTCTTTTTTTAATACTCTTATTTGCAAATGCTCTTTTCGCGCATCCGTCACCCAATACCTTGATTTTCCTCGACATCAAATCTAATGGCGTGGCAGCAGAATTGCGCTTGCCTGTCAGCGAATTGGGCATGGCTTTAAATCCTGCATCGCCCAAAACGGCGGAAGAACTGCTCGGCAGTTTTAAAGATTCTCTCAAAATTTATTTGATGTCGCATATTACCCCCCTCAGTATGGACGGACAAAAATGGGCTGTCGAGATTGGTGAAATGGGTTTGGAAAATGTTGCTAACACGCAAGAAAGAGGCACTTTGCAAGATATTATCGTTAAAATTTGGCTTAAACCGCCCGCAGGCGCAAGCAGTCGGCAATTTATTCTGAATTACGATGTCGTGATGCACCAAGTTGTAACGCACAATGCCTTAGTTGCGATTCGACAAGACTGGGAAACAGGCATCGTCACTGAACACCCCGCCGAAGTTGGCATTATTGCTGTTGAGCCGCGCAACAATCAGATTTTTCCACTCACGGTCAGTCTTGAAAGCAAGGGTTTGTGGGGTGGCTTCAAAGGTATGATGCGCTTGGGCATGAAGCATATTTCGCAAGGGACAGACCATTTAATGTTTCTTTTAGTTCTGCTTATGGCTGCGCCTTTGCTGGTGGCTGGTAAGCGTTGGGGAGCGTTTGGCGGTATGCGATATAGCCTTATTCGATTAGTAAAAATCATCACGGCATTCACAATCGGTCACTCCGTCACGCTATTAATTGGGGCTATCGGTTGGGTTAAATTACCAACTCAACCCATTGAAGTCTTGATTGCCTTTTCTATATTTATTTCGGCTATTCATGCCATTCGCCCCATATTTCCTCAAAAAGAAGCCTATGTTGCTATCGGTTTTGGCTTAATTCATGGTTTAGCGTTTGCCAGCACGCTCTCTAATCTGTATTTGCCGACAACTCAAATGGCATTGAGCATTTTGGGTTTTAATATCGGAATTGAGTTGATGCAGCTATCGGTTATGGCACTTATTGTACCTTGGCTGATTATATTGAGTAAAGGTACCTTCTACACGCCGATTAGGATAGGAGGGGCTATATGGGCAGGTGTCGTTGCTATGGCTTGGATGGTGGAACGTATTGTAGGGCAACCGAATGTTATTACTCAATGGAGTTCAAAAATTATTAAACAAGCGCCTAATTTTATTTTACTTTTAGCCTTCATAGCGTTGGTCAGCTATTGGTATGAACTGAATAGGCTTTAATGCTTATTTAATGAAAATACGTTGAAGAACGTTTTCATGATGCCTAAAATAATGTAAAATAACGCCACCGACGTGGGCAAAAAACAGGACAATCAGCGCATTTGCCATAAACTCATGGACTTCAAATATTTCGCTGTCCACCGTCTTTGGAAAGGCTTGAATATTTTGTTTCCAGACATTTTCAAGCAATCCTGTAGAAATCACGACTGCCAGACCTGATATTCCCAAGGCTAATAAAGCGACATAAAAGAACCTTTGCGCCCACACAATCACGCGGTTGTGCACTGTCCAACCTGTTTCCAAACGAGGCGGTCTTAGTTTTGTAAAAAATAAATAGGCGCGATAAATGGTCATTAAGAAAACTAAAGTACCCACTGCAAAATGGAATTGGTATAAAGCCAATTTATCGGCAGCCACAGTCGTATCTCTCAGTATTTTGCCCGTTGGCACTAAAGCGGCAAGCA
>JANLRG010000184.1:0-1248 GCA_031361545.1 Bacteroidota bacterium | reverse complement strand
TCAAAGCGAAGGTCAATAAAACCATTGAGGACATTGACCGCGATATGAAAAATTAAGAATGAAATGAATTTTGTTTTAGATAACCGTGTTCAAACATTCGACTTGAAGGGTGAATCGTGCAAACGGTTCACCTTTCTTTTTGATAAATGAATGTTAAATTTCACTTTTTTATACCGTCGATGTCTTTTTCAACCTTAACTTTATACTTTCAAATTATTTTTTCAAAAAAGAAGACGAATTTGAAGACAGTGGCTTCAGCGCGCAAATGTTTTTCAAACGGACAGATAATGCTGTTTCGAGCATCAAAATATTGGTACAAGATATGGAAATCATTGCCGTCAAAGAGGTAGGTAAGAAATAAAGGATATGAACATAAAATGCCTCGTAGTAGATGATAATAAAATGGCTCGCCTCGCCCTTCAACAGCTTATCAGCCAAGTAGAATTTCTGGATTGCGTGGGCGAATGCGCGAGTGCCATCGAAGCGTTTAATTTTTTGAAACAAAACGAAGTGGATTTGCTTTTTTTGGACATCGAAATGCCCAAAATGACAGGTATTGAACTCACTCGCCAGCTCACTCAGCGACCCCTCATTATTTTCACGACTTCCAAGAAAGAATATGCTGCCGAAGCTTTTGAGCTGAACGTAGCGGATTATATCGTCAAACCCATTACTATTGCGCGTTTTATGGCGGCTACTGAGCGGGCTAAGGAATTATTTGATTCTAAAAATAACCACATCATTTATCCCTTCGGGAGTATTGAAACCCAAAATAACGATGCCTTTATTTTTATAAGAGACAGCAATGTTTTAAAGAAAATAATGATGGATGATTTATTGTGGCTCGAAGCGATGGGCGATTATGTCAAAGTTTTTCATCGGGAAAATGGTAAAGAAAAATTCAATGCCATCCACACCACCTTAAAAGCATTGGAGGAAAAGTTGCCCGCTTCTAAATTTCAACGCGTACACCGCTCCTACGTGGTAGCGGTTTCAAAAATAGATTTTATTGAAGAAGGTGCTATCAATATCGGTAAAAAAGTGATTCCAGTAGCCGATGCTTACCGCAATATTTTGAACAAACGCCTCAATTTGATTTGAACTCATCGCCCATTTCACCTTATTCACCGATAGTTTAAAAGCCTTAACCGATTGGTGACTCACTCCTTTTGAAATACTTATACCTTTATAGTATCAAGTTGAATTGCAAATGATTGACAAAAATGAGAGATGCCTTTTGGAAATATA
>JANLRG010000114.1:0-3132 GCA_031361545.1 Bacteroidota bacterium | reverse complement strand
ATTTGAAGTATGTTGATCATTTCAAAATGTTTTTAAAGCCATCGAATACAACGAACAACTCTTTGTTTATTTCTGGTGGTAAAGACAAGTTTGACTTTGCAGTTGGTGCTTCGCACAATACTCAAGAAAGTAACTTTGTTGGAAACGGTGATTTCAAACGGACTAACTTAACGGCTAATATTGGCGTAGAGTTGGCAAAAGGCTTGACTTTCCGTACAACCACCCAATTGGCTTATACTCATAGTACAATCAATGATGGTGGTGCTAATAGTACAATTTATGCTTTGTTTAATACCCGTCCCTTCGTTGATTATTCTGTGAAGTTACCAGATGGTAATTACCCGGCGTTCTTGGGCAATGCTCAAGGTGTCAACGGTACAAATCCATTTTTCATCAATCAATATTCAAACTCAAATGAAAAGACGATTGACTTGATTCAAGGGATGAATTTGAATTATCAACCGTTCAAAATTTTGGAATTCAATGCTAAATATGGTTTGAACTATCAAAATCAAGATAATCAATATATTTATCAAAACCAATCTCAAAATGTTAATGTACAGGAAACTGATTATTATTGGGCTAATTTGAATCCTGCATCTACGGGTGAGATTAATAACAATCTTTATCGGACGACGTTCCAAAATCTTTTAACATCAGCCACATTGCGTTTGGATTTCAAAGATGATTTACATGTGAATCTTCCTATCAAATCCAGCACTCAAGTCGCTTATGATTATAGAAATAAGCAATACAGAAGATACAGAACTGCAGGTATTGGTGTCCCTACTTATACACCATTTACCATTGCACAAGCTTCAACTCAACAAATTAGAGATGACTACAATGAGCCATTTGTAACATTTGGTTATTTGGTGAATCAGCATTTTGATTTTGGAGAAGTATTTGGTGTTTCAGGTGGTTTCCGAAGTGACTATTCATCTGCTTTTGGTGGTGGTTCTAAGCCTTTCACATTCCCACGGGGTGATGCTTACTTGCGCCTTTCAAGTTTCAATTTTTGGAAAGATGGCAAATTGGGTTCAATCTTACCAGAAGTAAAGTTAAGAGCTGCTTATGGTGAGGCTGGTATCCAACCAAAGCCATTTGATCGTTATGTAACTTTAAATACTAAAACTGTTGGAGGCAACAATGCTTTCTATTTCCCTGCTAACCAATCAAATCCTGATTTAAGTGTTGAAGTTTCTAAGGAACTTGAAGTAGGAGCTGATTTCTCAATTGCAGCGTCTAAAGGCGATTGGTTCAGCAGCATTATCTTCTCGCCTACATATTGGAAAAGAGAAACTAAAAATGCTATTTGGGATGTTGACGCAGCACCATCATCAGGTGTTGGAACACTTAAAGACAACTCATTCTCTTTGGGTTCAAATGGTTTCCAATTCTCTTTGAATACTCAAATTGCTAACACACGTGATTTCACTTGGGGTTTTATTGCTAACTTCGGTCATCAGACTTCTGAGATTACCGCTATCAAAGGTGCTCCTGTTGTAATTACTTCAGCAGCGGGTAGTACAGGATATGTATTGGAAGCAGGTAAAAAAATAGGTCAAATCTCTGGCTATCTTGGTTTACATTCATTAGATGATAAAAGCGAAAAAGGTGAATTCCTTTTGCCACAAGATCAGAGAGATAAATATGAAGTAGCCAGCAATGGTTGGGTGGTGAATAAAACAACAAAAGCACCTTATTTCACACCCGGTCAATATAGTTTTGGTGATCCTAATCCAAAGTTCAATATGTCTTTCATCAACAGCATTTCTTACAAGAAAATAGTAACTTTGAATTTCCAATTTGATTGGATTAATGGAAGCCATCTTTACAATCAAACAAAAGAATGGATGTATCGTGATGGTATTCACAGCGATTATACTAAACCTATTACAATTAATGGCGAAACAGGCGCATGGTCTGCATTTTATAGAGGTGTTTATGCAGAGCGTTCAAGAAACGGTACGAAGAGCTATTTCTACGAAGATGCTTCTTTCGTGCGTTTGCGCAACCTTGAATTGGCATTCGATTTAGGAAAAATCATCAACATGGATGTTTTCAAACGCGTTCAATTATCTGTAGGCGGTCGTAACTTGTGGACAAAAACTAAGTACACAGGTTTGGATCCTGAAATTAACAGCTCTAATGTTTATAACGGCAACTCTGCGTGGGATAGAGGTACAGACCACAACACGATGCCTAACTTACGTTCTTACCAAGTCGGTCTAAGTGTTGGATTTTAACTTTGATTTGACATACTTTAACATACTTTAGTATGGTTTAAAAGTATTAATTTTAAAAGTTGAGTTAATCATTTTCTAAAAAAAATAATAATGAAAAGAAATAAAATAGTCGTGTTATTTATGCTTTTTTTGGGTTTGTTCACAGCTTGTAAAAAAACCGAGTTGGACATTAAAAACCCAAATCAGCCAACACCTTCCAGTGCTTCTACTGAGTCAGGTATTATTTCTTTATCGCAAGGATCCGTTTATATCAATGGCTTTCGCGGTTTGGATTCTAAATTTAACGATGGCGTTTTTGGCTATTTTTGGTCAGGAGCCATTGGATTTCATGAGTTGATGGGTGACGATATAGGGGTTGAAGCAGCTAATGCCTTTTTGAATCAAATTGCTTGCCCAGATGCGGTTATTTTGGATAATGGCACGACTGTCTTAAATCCAAATTCACCTAAGGCTCAATACGATTTATTAAGAGCTGTAAACGACAATGCTAACGGCGGTCAAAATCCTACTTTTCAAGAATGGGCTTATATGTATGGTCTTAACAATGGTTGTAACAATATCTTAGACCTTGTTGATAAAATAACTTTCACTGGCAATGCTGATGTTAAGAAAAATACATTAAAAGCATGGGCATACTGGTGGAAAGGGTTCGCTTATTCTCATATCGGTTCTATTTATTACGCTGGTGTTATTAATAATGATAAAAACGTTACCAACTCTACGTTTGTAGCTAAAGAAAGCATTATTGCCGAAGCCAATGCTAATTTTGATAAAGCAGCAGCTTTATTAGGTGCTTTAACTGCTGGTGGTGATTATGATGCTGTTGTGAAAAAATTGATTCCAGATTTCTGCCAAACAGGTAAAGGGGGTGTTTTATCTCCTG
>JANLRG010000094.1:0-26651 GCA_031361545.1 Bacteroidota bacterium | reverse complement strand
AATGATTCAGAATAAATTTGAAATTCATTCGAGCCAGAAGGAATCGCACTTACGGGAGGATAAAAATCTCTGATGCTTCCTTTGTAGATGTATTGCCAATCTAATTGAATAATATTTCCAAAAGAATCAATGAACAAAGGTACTGCATCAAACAATGACTTATTTAAATTATCATAAACAGTTCTTCCACCAGCAAAGGAAATTTCTCGTTCTCTTGAAAAACCACCAAACACAATTCCTACTCTAATTTTCATGAATGTATTTCTTTGCTACAAAAATAACGAATATTGTTTTTGAGTTGGAGTTGTTTATTGTTACTTTTCAATGGATGATGTTCAAAAGTGATCATTTGACGGACATGCCCAAATTATAAAGCAAGAATGAATAAATGTCTGTTTGTTCTTCAATCTGTTTTGCCACTGGTTTACTAGATCCCAAGACAGTTGTAGAGGCATGACCAGAATTCACATCCACTCTAATCATGACGGGATTTGGGCCCTTATATTTATCTTGAAGAGTCGCAATAAATTTGAAAGAATGAGCAGGAACAACTCTGTCATCATGATCACCCGTAATGACCAAAGTTGCAGGGTAATTGACATCCGATTTGATATTGTGTAACGGGCTATACTTAATTAGATTTTTAAAATTTTCTTCATCGTCGCTGGATCCGTAATCGCCTTTCCAAGCCCAGCCGATTGTAAATTTATGATATCGCAACATGTCTAAGACGCCGACAATTGGAAGACATACTTTGAATAAATCGGGACGTTGCGTCATAACAGCTCCTACTAAGAGTCCGCCATTTGAGCGACCACTCAATGCAAGTTTGGTTGGATTGGTGTATTTTTCTTTAATCAAATATTCTGCAGCGGCTATGCAATCATCAAATACATTTTGTTTCTGAAGTTGAGTCCCTGCTTTGTGCCACTGCTCGCCATATTCGCCACCACCTCGTAAATTAGGCAAAGCAAAGACACCGCCGTTTTCCAAGAAAATCATTCTTTCAATTTTGAATTGAGGGTTCATTGAAATATTGAAACCTCCGTAGCCAAACATCAACGTAGGATTGTTGCCATTTAAAATCAATCCTTTTTTGTGAACGATGAACATTGGAATTTTTGTGCTGTCTTTGCTGGTAAAGAATACTTGTTTAGTTTCATATTCTGACGAATTGAAATTTATTTTCGGTTGAAAAAAGATTGTTTGAAGTTTGCTAACCAGATTAAATTGAAAAATTGTTGATGGCGCTGTAAAAGTATTTAGTGAATAAAAAATATTATCATCTTTAGAACTCGCTGAAAGTTGATCTACCGTTCCCAGTGTAGAAAGCGGTATGTTGTATTGAAAAGTTCCATCTTTTGTAAATACTTTTAAGATAGAAGTTGCATTGTGCATGTATTTAGCAATTACAAAATATTTGCCGATGGTAACCTCTTGCAATACATCATCAGATTGCGGAATGATATCCTTAGGCGCAGCGGTTGGGTTTTCGGCATCCATTTCAATCAAGCGATATCGAGGAGCATTGTCGTTAGTTAGTACTAAAAATTTCCCGCCTGAATTGTCGATTACAGAATAATCTTTTTCAAATGTTGAAACGAGGGTAATAAAATTGGAGGCAGGTTTAGTAAGATTTTTCACCATCAAATTGTTTCCGCTGGTGCCTTCAGATCCAGAAATGATTAACCATTTTTCATCTTCCGATGTCGATGCACCGAAATTACGAAGAGGGTGTAGGCTGTCAGTATAAACTAATAAGTCTGAAGCTTGAGGAGTTCCAGCTGTATGGTAATATATTTTTTGAAATTCATTTTGGCCTTTAAGTAAATTTTTTTCATCGGGGGCATCGTAACGAGAATAATAAAAACCTCCATCTTTCCAGGCAATGCCAGAAAACTTGACCCATTGTACACGGTCTTTTAATAGTCCGCCATCCACCGTATTTTTAATATTGATTTCTTCCCAATCGCTACCAGCTTTAGAAAATGAGTAGGCTAAATATTTACCATCACTTGAAACACTTACCTCGCCAATGTTAATTGTTCCATCGCTGGATAATTGATTTGGGTCGAGGAAGATTTCTTGTTCTGAACTTGGACCTCTTCGAAGAATGTTTAATACGAATTGGTTTTGAAGACCATTATTGGTATAAACAAAATAATTTTTTCCTGCTTTAAAAGGTGCGGCGCACTTAGAGAAATTCCACAAATTAGTTAACCGCTTTCTTAAGTTTTCTCGAAATGGAATATTCGAAAGATACTTTCCAGTAATCTCATTTTCTTGTCTTACCCACTCGCTAGTCTCAGTGCTTTTATCCTCTTCAAGCCACCTGTAAGGGTCTGAAATAATGGTATTAAAATAAGTGTCTTTTTGATCGACTTTTTTTGTTGGAGGATAATTAAATTGCGAGAAGCTTTGTAAAGCAGGAAAAATCAGGCAAAATAACAAGGTCGTTTTTTTCATAAATAGAATATTGAGGATGGCGAATCTAAAGTTTATTGCTTGAAATAAAAATTCGTTAACAATACTTAAGAAGTTGAGGCCCAATTGTTCAAGTATTTTGACTAGGAATTAAGTTTCTCTTCTTGATTTTGATTTACCCACAGTTATTGTCCGTTGACGCACGAAAGTTGAAGGTTTACGTAAATGCGTTATAACCAATGTAAAAAGCAAATACATTTGGCAGCGCAAATCGTTCTTTGTTCAATTCGATATTTTTTAAATATCTCTTAGTATAAAATAGTCGCAGGTTTACAAGCCGGAATTCCCCTCAATTTTTCCGGACCTTAATAACTAGAGTAACGGCCATTATCAGATCTCGTGTTTCCAACTGATTTTTTCAAATGACCGTTACTTGCCAACCTGCTTCTTGTTTCCAATTGAAAGGTTTTGTTTAGGTGAATAATTAAATTAAACGTCATGGTTTCCTACCATGGCGTTTTTTTTTTTTAACTTTTTTAAATACACATGATTATAAGTTAGAAAAGTAAATCATAAACTAAAACTTTATTATTTATTCGGACGTAGAATGGCCCATGTATTTTGAAATGCTTCAATCAAAAAAAGATTTCTAAAGTATAAAAAGCATGTTTCAAACTGGCCAAAGACCTATTTTCATTTACCCTTCAAATGGGGTTAGTCACCAACAAAAATTGAGTTCGCTCTAAGTCTAGGTTATCTTTACAGTATCAATAATTCAATTATGCAAAACATATTTTTCAATTCATTCGGCTTTCAGCCCAAAGACGAAACACAGATGATGATCTTTGAGGATTTCAAAAAACTCAGAGCAGTGTTCGGAACACCCCACAAATTTGCTTACCTGCGCTCACTCGTGAGAACTCGTCCTCATGTACGCTCAGTGTACCCGCCTGGTTGGAAGTTCAACTAAAAAAGAGTTGGATGGGTGTAAATATAAGAACTCCCGGACGCACACCGGGAGTTCAGAAAATCACCATGAAAAACCAAACGCACTCTCTTAATAAATGATACTCACATGACCAACCCATTCTGAGTGTTGACCATCGATACCATTACCAACTATTTTATAGACATAAGTATCTTCTTGACATTTTCTTCCTTCATAATATCCATCCCAAGATCCGTCAAGAGAATCCCAAGTTTTTAAAAGCAATCCCCATCGGTCGAATACCCACACTTGAAGATTTTTCATATTGGTATAGAACGGACGGAAGTCATCATTTTTGCCATCACCATTAGGCGTAAATGCATTCGGAACAAAAAGGGTAGATTTAGGTTTTACTTCAATCGATTTTGAAATAGTATCTCTACATCCATAATTATTTGTCGTGATCAACAATGCAGAATAACTTCCTGTATCTGAAAAAGTGTGAGCAGGACTAATTACTGAACTGGTAGATGTTCCATCGCCAAAAATCCATTGGTAGGAAGAATAATTCGATGATAAATTTTGGAAGTGAACAGTTGGATTCATTATGTCTGTTACAACAACATCAGTTGAAAAATTAGCAGTTGGTCCTGGATAAACTTGAATTGTATTTTGACCGGTATATGAAGCATAACATCCTTTATCGGAAACTACAGTGAGGTTCACATCATAATTTCCACTGGCTGTGAAGGTATGAGTTGAAGAAGGTTCTGTAGAAATTTCCCCATCTCCAAAATTCCATAACCATCCAGTTATTGATCCTTCTGAAATAGAAGAACTACCAGTGAATGTAGAGGTAATAGGACCGCAGCCTTGACCACCGGCAGAGAACAATGCAACGGGATTAGGATTTACTCTAGTGGTTAATGTTTTTGCTTGCACACATCCTTTATCGGTCGTTGCAAGTAAACTCACATTGTAATTTCCTGTTTGAGAATAAACGTGAGTCGGACTTGTAACAGAAGACGAACTCTGATCACCAAAACTCCAGCTATAATTAGTGATTGAATTTCCTGTTGGAACAAATGATTGATTTGTAAATGAAGTTGATGAATTCAAGCACACTTCATTAACAGAGAAATCAGGTGATGGTTTTGGAAATACTTCTACTCTTGCTAATTCGGTAGAAGAGCAATTGTTTTGGTCCATAGCTACTAAAGTGACTTCATAAATTCCTGCGGAAGGAAATATGTAAGCGAAATTAGGTTGAGAAGACGTAAATCCATTTCCTAAATCCCAACTGTAACTGGTTGACCCACCTCCAACAGAGGCATTTGCAAACTGAATCGAATCTCCTTCACAAGCATTTGTTGCAGTAATTGCAGCTGAAGGTCTTTCAAAAACAGTGACTGTATCGTTATATGAATCATAACATCCATAAACTGAAGTTGTCGTTAATGATACATTGTAATTGTTCGGTGTTATATAATTATGAGCTGGACTTTCCTCTACACTTGAAGAGTTGTCACCAAAATTCCATAGCCATCCAATGATAATACCATCTTGACTAAACGACTGATTTGTAAATTGAGTTGATACACCGTCGCAAACATCGTCTCCCGTAAATCGCGCTACTGGCGGATTATAAACTTGGACATCATGATTTATTTGAGTTGTACAACCATTTAATGAGGTTACGCTTAGTTGAGTATTGTAGATGCCTGGTGTATCGAAGCTGTGTGCAGGATTTGTTTGTGTGCTTGTCGTCCCATCTGACATTGTCCATAGTGAAGTAAATGAAATTCCTCCATCAACTGAAGATTGATTTACAAATTGATTCGCACCTCCCAAACAAATATTCGATACTCCAAACGATGCCACAGGATTTGGATAGATATTCAGCGAGTTCGATGTAGTGGAAGTACAGCCATTAGAATTTGTTCCTGTCAATTGAACATTAAAATTTCCAGAAGTTGCAAAACTATGTGAAGGTTGAATATCATTTCCATTTGTTCCATCACCGAAATTCCAGTCCCAACTAATTCCATTTGTAGAAGAAGAATTATTTATGAAATCAACATCATTTCCAAGGCAAACATTTTCTGTTGAAAAACTAACACTCGGTAGTTCATAAGAAGTGACAGATTGGTTTGAAGTATCTCTACAACCGTTATCTGATGTGATGACAAGACTTACTTGGTAATTACCAGAGTTTACATAAGGATGAACAGGCTGTACAAGACTCGACGTAGATTGATCACCGAAATTCCAATAATAATTTTGAATACTTCCACTTGAAATTGTTGATGCATTCGCAATAGTAATTGGAGTATTCATACAAGCATTCATGACAGTGAATGAGGATATTGGTTTTGGATAAACTTGAATGTTATGAGAAACTGAATCAGAACATCCTAATGAAGATGTCACAGTTAAAGTAGCTGTATAAGTTCCTGAATTAGCATAATTGATAATGTTGTTTTCATTGGTGGAAGAATCACCATTTCCAAAACTCCATTCATAGATTGCCACGTTCCCAAAAGCAGAGGTTGAATTATTTGTGAATGTGAAATCTGACTCAGCACAACCATTGTTTGCAGTGAAATTCGCAAGTGGAAGTCCGTTGACAATTACATTTTGTGAAATAGTATCAGTACAATTATTATTAGTTGTTACAATCAAAGAAGTGGTAAATTGTCCAGGAGTTGCATAAGTATGAGAAGTAGAGGCTCCATTACCCTGAGAGCCATCTCCAAAATTCCATATCCAGTTTGAAATATTTCCACCTGAAACCGATGATTGATCAGTAAATTGATTTGCATTTGATAAACAAACTGTAGTGGTGCTGAAATTTGCAGTAGGTAATGGATTTACAGAAACCATATTTGATACAGAAACACTACATCCTTCAGATGTTGTACTCGTCAATGTCACATTATAATTTCCTGAAGTTGAATAAAGGTGAACTGGATTAGAGCTAGCAGATGAATAGCTATCACCAAAAGACCAAAGATTCGAATTAATAGTTCCAGCGGAAACAGATGTTGAATTAGTGAACCGCATTGAATCTCCATAGCATGTCGGATTTGTTGCGAAAACGATAGTAGGCAGCGGATTTACATTTACAATATTTAGCATCGTAGCTGCACATCCGTTCGCATCTGTAATAGTGACATAATAATTTCCGGCTGTCGATGTTGAAATTATTTGAGTGGATTCTCCATCCGACCAAGCATACGTTGCTCCTGGATTTCCTGCATTCAATGTAGTTGATTGCCCTGCACAAATATTAACTGTCGTAGGATTAGCCGTAATATTTCCACCAGTTGTAACATGAGTTTGTCCCAATGTTGAACAACCGTTAGGATTAGTTACCACAACAGAAACATTTCCTGAATCACTAATGGTTATGGATTGTGTTGTTTCACCGGTTGACCAATTGTACGTGCAACCAGAGTTTCCAGCAGACAACGTAGTAGTTGAGCCGATGCAAATAAATGTAGGATTGAGTGTAACTGAAGGAACAGGATTTACAAAAACTTGCAGAGTGTCATTTGAAATACAACCGTTCACATCAGTTCCAATTACGGTGTAGGTTGCATTCGATGATGGAGTAATTAGAACAGTTGAAGAAGTACTTCCGATTGGATTCCATTGATATGAATTGCCGCCAGTAACAGCTAAGCTGATTGTTGATCCTAAACAAATGGTTTGATCAGGACCTGCATTTATTGTTGGTAATGCATTCACACTAACATTTACGCTCGCTTGATTTTGGCATCCGTTTATATCTGTAACATCTAAAATATAGGTAGTAGTTGTTGTAGGTTGAACGGTAATCGAAGATGTCGTTAGACTTCCTGGTGTCCAATTATAAATTGCTCCTCCAGAACCGTTTAAAGTCAAACTGTTTCCAGTACAAATAGTTTTGTTAGTACCTGCATTGGCAAGTGGTAATGGATTCACATTGATAGTTACATTATCAGTGGAAGTACAACCAACAGTATTGGTAACGGTGACACTATATGTAGAAGTTAAAGTAGGCGAAACAACAATTGAATTTGTTGTTGTGTTTCCTGGATTCCAAGTGTAAGAAGATCCTCCTGTTGCTGTCAATGTTACAGTTCCTCCTAAGCAAATAGTTTGATCTGACCCAGCATTCGCAATCGGCAAGGCATACACAGTTGCATTTTGAATCACAGTATCCTTGCAACCCTTGTTAGAAGTTACAATTAAACTTACCGGATAATTTCCTGGTGAAGAGTAGTTGTGAGAAGGCGAATTTTGTGTTGAAGTATAGCTGTCATTAAAGTCCCAAATCTGACTAGAAATATTTCCTGTCGAAATAGAAGAGACGTTTGCAAAATTGATTGAGTTTCCAAAACAAACCGGTGATGCAGTAAAATTGGCTACAGGAAGTGGAAACACAGTGGATGTATTTGTTGTACTTGCAGAACATCCTCCAGCGGTAGTTACTACTAATGAGACATTATAATTCCCATTCGCTGAGAATTGATGTGTTGGGTTTTGTTGGGTAGATGTCGATCCATCATCAAAATTCCAAAGATAAGAGTTGATGAAACCAACACTCACTGTTGATTGATTAGTGAATGAAATTAAACTTTCCGCACAACCATTTGTAGTGGTGAATGCAACAACTGGCAATGGATTAACTGTAACATTTTGAGAAATCGAATTTACACAACCATTAGATGTTGTCACTGTAAGTTGTACATTATAATTTCCTGAAGTGGCAAAAATATGAGTCGGATTTTGAGCCGTTGACGAAGAGCCATCACTAAAATTCCAATTCCAATTTGTTATCGACCCAGAATTAGCCGAAGATCCATCACTGAAAGTTGTGGTATTTCCTAGACAAACAGAAGTAGCAGAAAAGTTTGCTGTTGGCAATTGATTTCGTATTGCACTTACGTTTATTGAACCACTACAACCTCGACTGTCAGTCACTGTAACACCATAATTTCCTGGTGTTGAAACATTGATACTCTGAGTAGTTTGTCCACCCGGCGTCCAAGCATACGTCATCCCAGGATATCCTGCATCTAATGTAGCAGAAGAGCCAGCACAAAATTCAACGTTCGCAAGATTTATCGTGAGTGCATTTCCATAAGAAATAGTACACGCTGAAGAAGCTTGACAGCCATAAGTTGATGTGACTGTTACATTGAAGTTGCCACCTGAATCCACATCAATACTTTGAGAAGTTGCGCCAGTATTCCAAGTGTAACTCGATCCTGGATTTCCTGCATTTAAAGTTGTTGTCGATCCCGCACACAGAAAGAATGATTGTAGATTTACTACAGGCAGCGGATTGACATTGACATTTACATAAGCATTCGAAGTACATCCAGCTGCATCAGAAACGATCACTTGATATTGTGTTGTATCAGTTGGAGAAACAGTCACGTTTGCCGTTGTGTTTCCAATCGGAATCCACGAATAGTTTAAGCCACCAGAAGCTGTTAAGTTTGCACTTTGACCTTCACAAATATTTACATCGGGACCAGCGCTAGCTGTAGGCAGACTACCAACAGAAACATTTACTGTATCAGAATTGACACAACCGTTCGAACCTGTTCCTGTAACGATATAAGTTGTATTCACTGAAGGATTGACAGTATAATTTGGATTAATATAATTTCCGGGCATCCATATATAGGAAACTCCGCCCGAAGCATTCAATGTAACGCTACTGCCAGCACAAATGAATTTGTCAGCTCCAGCTCTTATAGCAGGAAGTGGCTTGATAGAAACGTTAACTGTGTCAATCGCAGAGCAACCATTTGCATCAGTTACAGTAACCGAAATTGTTGTACTTCCAGTTGGTGTAGTTGTGAATGTTGATCCTGTTGAATTAGAAGGATACCAAATATATGAAACACCGCCAGAAGCTGTCAATGTTAAAGGCGTGCCATCACAAACATTTTGATCAGTTCCTGCATTTGCAATCGGCAAAGGATAAATTGTTATGGGTTGACTAATTGTGTCAATACATCCAAGTGAGTCACCGCTGATAAGATTGACAGTGTAATTTCCGAAAGTGGTATAAGTATGAGTAGGGTTTTGTGAGAATGATGTTGATCCATCTCCAAAATTCCAGAGCCAGTAATTTGCAGTTCCCGTAGTTTGATCATAAAAATTTACAACTGAATTAACACAAGTGTTGATTGCGCTAAATGCAGGAATTGGTTTAGGATTAATTGTGATAGAGTGAACAACGGTATCAATACAACCAAGATTGTTTTGGATAATTAAAGAAATTTGAAAAGTTCCTGACGAAAGATACTGATGTGAAGGATTCTGTTGTGATGAGTTTGACCCATCTCCGAAATCCCAAAAATAATCGGTGATCATTCCTCCTGGTGTTGTTGATAAATCTGTAAACTGTATTGGATCATTCAAGCATAAAACTGGCGAACTACTAAACTCAGCAGTCGGAATAAATGGCAATAGTACTTTCACTGTGTCTGTTGCAGAACAAGAGCCATCATTAGCTGTTACAGTATAAGTTCCTTCTCCAACAGTAATTGATTGCATGGTGGAGCCATTACTCCACAAATAAGAATAGGTGCCACTGCCACCATATCCATGAGCAGTTAAAGTTGCAAGATCACTGCATGCAATAGCTTGATCAGGACCTGCGTCAACAGTAATTCCAATGACATTAATTGTATAAGAATATATTTGACTTCCATAATATGGGCATGCATCGTCTTGCACTCTCACAGTGAAAGAATAAGAATTTCCAATGTTGGCAGAAGTTGGCGTCCAACAGAAAGTTCCCGTTGGTCGAGTTCCTGATCCAGAAGTGAAAGTAGCTCCAGGTATTGATTGATTCCAGTTAAGGGTTAATTGTTGTCCAACATCCGGATCACTAGAAAAAATATCAAAACATGTCTGTTGATTTGCACATACTGTTAAACTAAAATTGTTTGTGCCATTGATTCCGGATAATGAGGGCAAATTATTTGCGCAGTTCATCACCGTAAGTTGAAGATCTCTTTCAACAGTACCAATCAATTGTCCGTTTCTATATTCACTAACTAATACGGCCATGACAGTTACTTCAAGGGCTTGAGGATTTAAGCAGATGTCACCTGTGGCTGAGTTGAACGACGTCGATGGCGCTGAATTAAGCGGATTAGAAGCATTGTAAGGAGCATGATAAGTAACTTGAGTGGTTGCAGTTTGATAAGGAGTAATTAATGAATATACTAATGAGTCGCCATCTTGATCGAAGGCTCCATGATTGAAACAATATTGTTGACCTTTACATAAGAAGGGAACTGGCTTATTAGAAAAAGTAGGAGAAGAGTTACAAGTGGAAATCAAATTATTCAATGTAGCATAAATGTAAAATGTATTTCCACTTGGTGAATTGATAGTAGTGATGGCTGCATTCCTACAACACAAAGAATAGCCGAAAACCCAATCGCTACATTGAGCAGGCAACGTGATGATTCCATCATAAACCCATTCTTGTATTCCTGTAAATGATCCGCCATTACAAGTTGTAACCGAACTGGAACATGCAGGCGTTACTTCCTGACCTGTCCCTGGTCGAGGATAACAAGTTACTCCGATATTTTTTGAACATGTTGCCGATGTAATAGTGACATACGGACTAGTAGGAGCAGCAATCCCAATACAATCTCTATAAAACGAAACTGTAATTTTGAAAGTGTTACCACCCAGACATTGATAAGTAAGATCGGCTCCCATCGTGTGACTCGCCGAAACATTGTTAGTGCTGAGCAATAACAAAGTGATTAGGGAGAGTAGTAGATGTTTTACTTGTAGAGTTCGATACATACTTTAATATCTTTAGCAAGATTTTAGAAAGTTATTTCTGTTTGCTTTTCTTGATATTAAAATTACGCTATCATGATTCTTCTATTTATCAAATATCCATCGTATGCGTCACTGTAAGAATTTCACCTTAAAGCAAAAGCATTTCATTCAATATTCTTATTATATCACTAATAAAAAAAAAATAATACTGATTTTGATTTATATTAGAAAAAGTGCGATGTAAGAAATTAAGCCATTATTTATTTTAATACAGTAACCATTTGAGTGGAGCCAATAAAACGTCATTATTTACAGAATGGATTCTCTCGATTTTGTCCGACTTTATTATTTCATTTGAAAAAAATCGTTTGTATTGATTTGTAAACCTAAAATAATGTATCTTTTCGGATTATTTTATAAAATAAAAAGATCAATCCTAAATATAGAAATCTATTAGTGATCGGCGAAAAGCACATTCCGATGAATGTTAATTCTGAGCTCTATTTTTCTTTTTAGTAAAAAAAAGCAGATTGATTTTTTAAACAAGAACAACTAACAAGAAATTATTTATGTGTAGCATTTACGGATTACTGGGTTCGATATCAGAAACAACTGAGTCGTCTCAAATTTATACAGCATTCAATACGCTTAGAAAAAGAGGTCCTGACAGAAGTCTCACAATTCATAACCCGGATTCATTTTTAGGATTTCATCGACTTGCAATTAATGGATTGGATGTAGATGGCGATCAGCCATTTTATATGCTCCATGAAGACAGAACTTTTTATCTGCTATGCAATGGTGAAATTTATAATTTTCGTGAGCTAATTGCAGAATATGAATTGGATGTTTCTTTACATGGCTCCGATTGCGCAGTAATTTTGCCGCTCTTCAAAGCATTTGATTTTGATATTGATCGTTTAAATAAAATGCTCATTGGTGAATACAGCTTTGTAATTGTAGAATATCACGATCATAAATTGAAACAAGTTTTTATTTCTACTGATCCTTTAAGTGTGCGACCAGTTTATTATGCGTTAAGTGATGATAATAAAAGTTTGGGATTTTCAAGTCTTTTATCAGGCCTTTCACCTTTCTTTAAAGAAGTGAAGCGCTTTGAACAAAAAAATATTCTTCAATGGATTCCAGGAGCAGCACCTATCTTTCAAAAATATTGGGAATCGAAAATAAATTTTGACTTTACCACCTCTGAAAATCCAATTCAAAATGATTACGATGAAATGATGTCCATTTTTGAAAATTCAGTCAGACGGCGACTCATTTCAGATCGACCTATCGGCTGTTTATTATCGGGCGGATTGGATTCAAGTGTGGTGTGTGCAGTAGCAGCCTCCATCATGAAAGACGAATACCCTGGAAAAAAATTGAAAACATTTAGCATTGGAATGAAAGAAGGAACAGACATCGTTTATGCTAAAAAAGTCGCTGAGCATTTGAATCAACTTTATGGAAACATAGAACATGAAGTGATATTGTTTACACCTGAAGAAGGATTGGCTGCAATTGATGCTGTTCTTCTTAATACAGAGACTTACGATATCACGACTATCAGAGCCAGTGTCGGACAGTATTTATTAGGTAAATATATTTCTGAAAATACAGAAGTTAAGGTTGTGTTGAACGGCGATGGTGCAGATGAATGTCAGATGGGATATTTATATTTTTACAACCATCCTGATTTGAAGTCTGCGCAGGAAGATCATTATCGTTTGTTAGATGAAATACATTTGTTCGATGGTCTCAGAGTAGATAGAGCAATCTCATGCAGTGGTCTTGAAGCTCGAGTTCCGTTTTTAGATCGAGAGTTTGTTGATTACTTCCGATCTCTACCTTCTTCTTGGAAAGTGCCTGTGAAAGGAATTATAGAAAAGAATTTTTTTAGAACAGCTTTTTCAAAAAGTAAATTTCACAATTCATTACCTCAGGAAGTTCTATGGAGAAAGAAGGAGGCGTTTTCAGATGGAGTTTCAGGAAAAGAAAAATCGTGGTACCAGTGGATACAGGAGTTTCTGAATGTTCGAATTTCGGATGATGAATTTAAAGAAATGAAAAATAAATTACATCCTACATTCGTACCTCCAACAAAAGAAGCATATTATTATATGAAATCTTTTTTTGAAAAATTCGGACATCAATGGAATGTAATCCCACATTATTGGCTTCCGAAATGGTCTGGCAATGTTTCAGAACCATCAGCACGCATTTTAAAGGTTTATTCTGAATAAATTGTTCAACTATTTTAAAAGATATGATGTTGAAATGCAAGAGTTGATTTTTTTCTCCTTATTTTCGCTTTTAAATTAAGTACAATTATGCTTTTGACATTATTCTCTCCCGAAGGATTATTAAGTCTAGTCACATTGGTTTTTTTGGAGATCATTCTTGGTATTGATAACATCATTTTCATCGCCATAGTTTGTGGATATTTGCCGCGAGAAAATCAGAAACGTGCTAGAACAATTGGTTTGATGTTGGCAATGGTTTTTCGAATTTTATTATTGCTAGGCATTTCTTTGCTAGTGCAGTTAGTTCAACCACTATTTTATGTTGGCTCATTGGGAGTAAGTGGTCGTGATTTAATTTTATTTGCTGGGGGTGTTTTTCTTGTTTACAAAACAATAGTTGAGTTGTACGAAAAACTTAAAGGTCGTCAGTCAGGCCACAAAGAGATTAAAGAAAAAAAACTGACTGTGTCGAAAGCGATTATTCAGATTGCTATCATTGATATAGTATTTTCATTTGATTCAATATTAACAGCCGTAGGTTTGAGTCGAGATCTTGCTGTCATGGTTACAGCTGTTATATTAGCGATGATAGTTATGTTGCTTTTTGCACCTTATGTGAGTGACTTCATCAATAAATATCCGACGATGAAAATTTTAGCGCTCGTTTTCTTGGTGGCAATTGGAGTATTGTTAATTCTGGAAGGCTTACACATTCACGTTGAAAAATCTTATGTGTATTTTGGAATGGGATTTTCATTGTTAGTAGAATCGATGAATATTCGCTTGAGAAAAATTCAACATAAGTCTAATTGATCAACCCATGCTCGCATGCAATTTTTCATTTGTGTTTTCTCTTTGCAAGATAGTACGATGGCGGAATAGACCAAAGATCATTCGGTAAATAGTACTTGATTTTTTTGTTTTTTTCTCTATCTTGCATAAAAACAATTTTGCATGATAAAAGGTAAGCCATCTTATCCATTTCAAACAATTGCACTTGCAGTTGCTTTTAATAATGAATTGAGTTTTTTAGTTTCTGAAATGCGAAAATTGGCTTCCAGTCACGCTAGTATGTCGGTGTTTATTCATTGTGGAAAAAAGACGAATGAAAAATTTCGTGAACTGTCAACAATTTTATCTGCCAATGGTTTTCATGATGGCAACTCAAGAATTTATTGGGAGCAAGGACAAACGATTCCTTCAATTCTTCAAATTTGCAAACATGAAGTCGTTGATCTTTTATTAATAGGACTTTCACAGAGAAATGCATTTGCCTTACCTGTCGGGTCAGTCACTGCTAATTTATCGCAAAAGGCAAAGTGCTCTTTGCTCATTTATTCTACAAACAAAGATCAGATTGAAAAAATTGTTGTGGATGCAGCTGATCATAGAAAGACAAATCATGCTTTACTCACTGCACTTTATTTTGGAGAGCGAATTCATGCGAAAGAATTAATTGTTTTGGATCGCGAAAATAGCTATTCTCAAATATCGGTTTCGCAACCAAGTGTAGAACAAGAGGAAGAGACGGGCACAGTATTGACGCATGCCTTGGAAAGATCTGGAATGGAATATTCAATACTTCAAAAGGAACAACTTCAAAATGTAGATTCAGTTGAATTAATTAACGAGAAAGACGCTGATCTTTTTGTGATCAATTCTGTGGATCATCATTTAAAAATTTTTGAAAGGATTACGATTGATCACATTGGAGAAGTATTGGGAAAAATTAATTGCAATATTTTGATAGTGCATTCCAGATTAAAAGAAGAGGGCGAATAGTTTATGAAAATTTTTATTATTGGTTATATGGGAAGTGGTAAATCAAAAACTGCTGATGCTCTTTCCAAACTTCTTAAATTATCTCTCATCGAAACGGATCAAGAAGTTGAAAAACTGGAAGGCAAAACAATTTCTGAAATTTTTAATAGTGCAGGACAAGATTATTTCCGTGAATTAGAAAAACAAATTTTGCGTGCAACAGAAAAAGTCGATGCGGCTATCATTTCAACCGGCGGTGGCTTGCCTTGTTATAATGATAACATGGAATGGATGAATAAGCATGGTATAACAATCTATCTCGAAGCAAATCCCGGATTACTTTTTCATCGATTGTCAAGTTCAAAATCGGGGAGACCATTGATTGAAAACTTGAATGATGTAGAATTGATGGAACAAATAAGTGGTCATTTAGCTATTCGATCTTCCATTTATAAAAAGGCTCATATTAGTGTGAATGCAGCTAGCTTGAATGTAAAACTTTTAGCAGAAAAAATTCAAGCAAAATTAAATTCTTAAAACTTACTGGATCCAAGCATTTGTTTTTCCGTTTTCAAACTCTACAGAGACATGCTCCTTTAATGTTGTAGCCAATGACATTCCAACAAAATCAGATGAAACCGGATAGTCTTTGTGATTTCTATCGACAAGAACGAGTGTTCTGATTTTTTTTATTTCAGCTTCTAGAAATGGTTTCATTGCTACCAACATTGTCTTCCCGGAATTCATTACATCATCTATGAGGATGACCGTTTTGCCATCCAGTTGATTTTGACTTAAGCTGATTTTTGGTGTCTGTGAAAAGCTATGATGTTTAGTTACGACAACTTCTGTAAGAACAATTTTTATTTTTGATATTACAGAGAGTATTGCAATGATTTTTTCTGCCAAAACAAATCCATTCTTTTCAATACCAGCAATAATTATTTCATCTTCATCGGGATTGTCTTCGAAAATCTGATAGGCCAGTCGATTCAATTTCTGTTCAATTTGTTTATCGTTGAGTAGTAATGTTTTCATAACAATTTTGTTCGTCAAAAAAGATTAAGATGCAAAGTAACATCTCATCGTGTTATTCGGCCACCTTTGAAATAATATTTCTGATAATAAGGTTCATTAAGATCACTAATAATAACTCCATTGTGTGAACTTGCATGGGCAAATTTATTTGTTCCCAAGTAAATTCCGATGTGAGAAATTCTTCCGCGTCTTATTTTAAAGAAGACTAAATCTCCTTCAGATAATTCAGACTTATCGACGGTAACTACTTTTTTATAGATGTCAACCGCTGAGCCAGACAATACATTATTATAAACGCTACGGTACATTTCACAAACAAAACCCGAACAGTCAATTCCATTTTTGCCTTGACCGCTGTATTTGTAAGGAGTTCCAATCCATTCATGAATAACCTGATATAGCGCTGGATTTTTTATCGATTCAATATTATATCCTAGTTCATTAGAATATTGGTATCGCAAGGCTAATTCATTTTGTTCATTATCGGTTACAGTTGTGTCTTGTGCTTTCATCGGAAGGCAGAACACAATTAAAACAATTAATGCAAACCAAAATTTCATTTTCTCTTTCTTAACAGCATTACATTTTCAACATGAGTTGTATGCGGAAACATATCGACAGGTTGAAATTTTTCTACTTCATATAGTTGATCCAATAATTGAATATCTCTTGCTTGTGAGGCTGGGTTGCAACTTACATAAACAATTTTTTCTGGACCATTAAGCAGTATAGCTTTTACAACATCTTCATGCATTCCAGAGCGAGGAGGGTCGGTGATAATAACATCTGGCTTTCCATGCCGCTCTGTAAAAGCAGTTGTCAAGGTGTCTTTAATGTCGCCAGCTATAAATTCGACATTGGCAATTTTATTTTGTTTAGCATTTTCCGCTGCATCCTTAATTGCATCTTCAATGAAATCAATTCCGATTACTTTTTTTGCCTTCGAAGCAATAAACGATGCAATGGTTCCAGTGCCTGTATATAAATCGTAAACGTTTTCATTTCCTGTAAGTCCAGCATAATCTCTTACGATTTTGTAAAGTTCATAGGCTTGAAGAGAATTAGTTTGATAAAATGATTTTGCACTAATTCTAAAAATTAATTCTTCCATTTTCTCTTCAATCCATGCTCTACCGCTATACAAAATTACGTCTTGATCATAGATTGTGTCATTTCTTTTTCCATTAATGATATATTGCAGAGATGTAAGTTCAGGAAAATTATTTTTCAGATGACTCATTAATTGTTCTCTACTTTCTACATGATCAGTTTTGAAAACAACTACAACCATCCATTCGCCAATCGACGTTGAACGGATGATTAGATTTCTCATATAACCTTCCTGACTACGAGGATCAAAGAATTCAAAATTATTGTCAAGACAAAATTCACGAACGGAAAGTCTAATTTTATTACTCAGATCAGCTTGCAAGAAGCATTCTTTTATATCTAAAATTTTATCGAAACGACCTGGAACGTGAAAGCCAAGAGCAGGTTTCATGATAGGAATTTCACTTTCAATTTCTGCTGGAGTTAACCATGCTTTATTTGAAAAAGTGAATTCCAATTTATTACGGTAGTATTTTGTAAGAGCTGAACCCAATATCGGTGTTGCCTTCGGTAGATTTATTTTGCCAATTCTTTCTAAGACATCCTCAACTTGTTTTTGCTTGTAATGAATTTGTTTTTCATAACTCATGTGCTGCCATTTGCAACCACCACAAGTTCCGAAATGAGTACAAAAAGGAGTAACTCGATCCGGCGAAGGCTCATGAATTTTCACAACTCTGCCTTCAGCATAATTCTTTTTCTTCCGATAAATCATCACATCAACTAGGTCGCCAGGAACAGCACCTTCTGCAAAAATGACATAGTTGTCCAATCGAGCCATTGCATTTCCTTCAGCACCTGCTTCAGAAATGAGTAGATTTTGGACTAATTCTCCTTTTATTACTTTCTCCATATTCTGCGAAAATAGAAAATGTAAATCAAATTTGTTGTTATTTGTTTTATTCCTTCAAATCACCGTTTAAAGTAATCACTCGT
Source organism: Bacteroidota bacterium (assembly GCA_031361545.1). Taxonomy (GTDB): domain Bacteria; phylum Bacteroidota; class Bacteroidia; order AKYH767-A; family 2013-40CM-41-45; genus JADKIH01. The sequence goes on along the minus strand of JANLRG010000094.1, from coordinate 8,396 downwards.
TTTTTTATTTTGGGAATATTTCTATTAATAGGGTCAAATGATTTGAAATGCCACATTCTAAGTTGTATTTTTGTGTTTCTATTAATCTAAGAATTATGAAAACGCTTGTTGACGAGAAAACATTATCAGAATTAGCAATAGAACGGGAAGATCGTTTTGGCGCTCATAATTATCATCCGATTCCTGTTGTTTTGGAAAGAGGAGAAGGCGTTTTTGTATGGGATGTTGAAGGGAAAAGATATTTTGATTTTCTGTCTGCTTATTCCGCATTGAATCAAGGTCACAATCATCCTAAAATAGTACAGGCTTTGCTTGATCAGATTTCAAAACTGACATTAACCTCACGGGCATTTTACAATAATTGTTTAGGAGAATATGAGGAATATATCACCACGTATTTTGGTTATGATAAAGTATTGCCAATGAATACTGGTGCCGAAGGAGTAGAGACCGCACTAAAGTTAGCTCGCAGATGGGCGTATGTGAAAAAGGGTGTTCCTGAAAATCAAGCTAAGATTGTAGTGTGTGAAGGAAATTTTCATGGTAGAACAATCAGTATTATTTCTGCTTCTACCGATCCAGATTCATTTTCAAAATTTGGTCCTTTTACTCCGGGATTTGTGAAAGTACCTTACAACAATTTAAAAGAGTTGGAAGTTGCATTACAAGATTCGACTGTCGCAGGTTTTTTAGTAGAGCCAATTCAAGGTGAAGCAGGAGTAAATATTCCAGATGATGGATATTTGAAAGGCGCATTCGATTTGTGTAAGAAAAATAATGTTCTTTTTATCAATGATGAAATTCAAACTGGATTGTGCAGAACTGGCGAAATGTTGGCGTGCGACTATGAAGGTGTTCATGGAGATATTTTAATATTGGGAAAAGCTCTTAGTGGGGGACTGCTACCAATTTCAGCTGTATTAGCTGATGATGAAATTATGCTTTGTATAAAACCAGGCGAACATGGAAGTACTTATGGAGGAAATCCTTTGGCAGCAAAAGTAGCTATTGCAGCATTGAAAGTTTTGAAGGAAGAAAATCTTGCTGAGAATGCTAAACGTTTAGGTAAAATTCTTTTAGACGAATTAAAGTCTATCAAAAATGATCACATTAAACTTGTTCGAGGAAAAGGATTGTTTTGTGCAATGATCATAAAGCCAAAAGACGGTAAGGATGCTTGGGATCTTTGTGTTTCATTGAAGGAAAACGGATTATTAGCTAAACCAACTCACGGCGACATTATTCGTTTTGCACCACCATTAATTATTTCAGAGACTCAACTTCGAGAATGTATTCAAATTATTAAGGGCACTCTGGAAAAATACTAATATTTTTTAACGGCATTGCTCAGTCCAAAGTTCTTCAGCTTTTGCAACACCTAGTTTTCTTAATTTCAAAAGATCTTTACAGGATTCTTCTTTTTTGTCTAAATAGTATAATGTGATGGCACGATTGTACAAACAGTCTTGGTCTGTACTATCAAGGACAAGTGCTTTACTGTAGTCGGCCAATGCTTCATTTAACATTTTCATTTTGAATTTAGCATTGCCACGGTAATAAAAAAGATCGACATTGTTAGTGTCTGAAATAGCTAAATTGTCAAAGTCATTAATCGCATTCATGAAATCTTGCATATTATATTTCATGATTCCTGAATAATACAAAGCTTCTGGATTCGTAGGTTCGATTTGTAATACTTTGGTATAAAAATAAAGCGCTCCTTTATAATCATCTTCCAATACCTTTTGATTGCCACTCTGAATTAACTCAGGTATTGATGTCTGAGAAAAAACTGAACTCATTATGATGGAAAATAAAAATGAAAGTGTAAATGATTTCATGGTCTTATTTACGCTTAAGTGCTTTCTTTGGAACGGAGTCAAGCTTTGATTTTTCTTGTGAAGACTTTGGAATTGCCTTCAAATTTTTAGGAAGATAAGGTCTATCTTTTGGTTTGGTATAAGGTCTCTTTGCATCTTGAATTCCGTAATCTTTCTTTTCTTGAACCAGCGCTACAGAAGAATTAGCAGTAATAGGGGTAATTGTACACACTCCAATGATAAATAAATAATAGTAAATCAATAGTTTGTTTTTCATCATGCTTTTAATTCTGAAGTGCATTTTAATATTGAAGAGGCGAGGTTGTCGGCTTCTTTAAAATGGGAGCTACTCGAATTTTTAAGAGCAGATTTTATTTCAAGAATTGAATTTTCAACTTCAATTATTTTTTCTTGATTAGATTTCAAAAATCCTTTAGCGAATTTCCCTAAGGTAGAAATCCTGTGATTAATTTTAATTTGATTTTTATTATCTTGAATTTGTTTTTTTAAGCTATTCAATTTTAAATTAGTAGAAACAAGTAAGGCTGCTATAAAAAGAGCAAGAGCAACAATAGCAATAGTAAATATTTTTTTAAATGAAATTATATTACTTGATAAATTGTCAATATTATTTTGAAGTTCAAGTATATTATTTTGCTGTACTATTTGCGCTGAGTCATCTTTCTTTTTTCTGTTGTTAATAGATAGAGCTGCATTAGAAATTGTAGAGAGTTTTTGTTGATTCAACATCTCTATTTTATAATTGATATATCGATCATAAATTTCATAACCTTGTTTGAAATGATTATTATCTGCATAACCTTTGCTTATGTTTTTATAGGCATCTAACACTAAAGAGTCAATACCATCGCCATGCTTCAGTGTAAAAGGGCGAAGTGAAATGACTAAATTGTCAAGTGCTTCTGGTTTAATATAAATTGTTTTAGATTTAGCATTGATTTGTTGAAGGTCAGAAATGTTTTGGCTCTGGCTTATTAATTGAGATCCAATTAAAGTAAACAATAGAATAATTATTTTTTTCATTTAGATAAAGAGTTTAATGTAAACATCCGTACTATTTCTTTTTTCGCTTTCAATTTTAATTTCACCTTTGTTCAATACACTAATATTGTTTTTACTTTCACTCAATCCTAATCCTGAGCCTTCCTCATTTTGACGAGTAGAATAAAATTCAGTAAATACATTTTCTAAAATATCGTCAGCCATTCCCATTGCATTGTCTTTTATTCTTATTTGCAAAAACCGAGGAAGAATTCTAGTACTAATACTTATTTTAGGCTGATATCCTTTTATTCCGCTTTTAGATTTTTCTATGATAGATAAAAAAGCATTATCCATAACGTTTAATAAAAGGTTGCCTAAAGCCGCTTGATTTACTTTTAAGTTAGGTAAATTTTTCTCAAAGTCTTTGGTAATTGAAATGGTGTATTCAGGCTCTCTTTCTTGGATGCCTCTCAAAACAATCTCCACATATTCTTCGCATATTTTATTGATATCTGTTATTTCGTTTTCTAAATCGAAATCATTTTCTTGAGAGTTAAATGCATTAATTATTCTATTCTCAAAATGAATGCTGGAGGTTATTTTCTGTACCTTCAAAGTTGTTTCTGAATTCCAGCCATCTTTATTCTGAAATTCTTTTTCAATAGTACCCACAACCGATAAGAGGTGATCCGCATCATCTTTCAGTTTCAAGAAAGTAGTGTGGTTTTGTTTAAATTTATTTAATGTATTTGTTGCATTCAGAGAATTTTCTTTAATTGACTTTAGTCGTGAAGTAGTTTTCTGTAGTTCTTGCGAATGTTTATTAACGCGACGTCTTTTAAACTGCAAAAATAAAAGAGTTAGAATTAACCATGATGCTATAGAAAGAATAGCAATTCTTTTCAGCTTGTCATATTTTATTTTGATTTCACTTTCCTGACTTGTTAAAGAGGCAATTGTTTCTTGTTGAGTTTTCAGGTTCTGTTGAACCGATGCACTATTCTTTAAATAATTAAGTTCCATAAGAGCAAGCGAGTCTGCTAACTCACTTCGAAAAGCACTGTCGAGCGTTGAGTCATAATCGTAAAGTTTGTCAAGAGCATAACGATTGAGGTTTTTAGCTACGAATGCTTTCGCTTTATTATCGTTTTGTTCGAGACTAACTACGTTATTAACTTGAAAAATTGGTGGATTCCTTTGACCGTTTGAAAGGGCTGAAAGTGTCAAAAGCCTTATCAATAAAGGGAGCCAAACAATTGTTTGTTTTGTTGTTTTAAAAAGCATAATTTCTGGGATGATCATTACAATATACATTTAATGTCGTTTGTTGATTTTTTAAATTCATTAAATTATGAACGTGTTAATGTGTATGAATATATATTTGATTAGTATGAAAAGAATGCTCAAATTCGTCCTATATTTAAAAATATGTTTGCATTTTTAAGAAAGGTCGTTTTAGGTGTTGGGCTCTTAATTTCTGTACTGTTGATTTTGTTTTTCATTTTTAGAAATCAAATTCTTCATTACATCCTTAAAGATCTGACAGAGAAAATTAAATTTGAAAAAGGTTTAAAAGTCGATATTAAGGAGTCTAGTTTTTCTGGTTTTTCTACAATTTCATTCGGCCATGTTACAATTGTTCCAGAATCAGGTGATACATTATTTATGGCCGATACATTAAGTATAAGACCTTCTGTATGGACAATTTTAGCTGGAACTCTAAGGATCAAGGAAGTTAATGCAGAAGGAGTATTATTGCAAATTGTTCACAAATCAAAAAGCAATAACTATCAGTTCTTAAGACGTAATTCTAGCACAACACAATCTGAAAAGTCCTCAACAAATGGATTGGGTTATCTACTTTCCCAATTGCTCAACAAAGCATTCAATTTAGCACCTCAAAGGGCTTCAATGAAAAATATCGATTTCAGATTTGTGAATGACTCTTTGTCCCGTACTGTTAGAATGAATGATTTTCATTCGGATGAGAGTTCAGTAAATGGTACGGTAGAAGATATTAATTCATTGGCGCAATGGGAATGGAGTGGAAAATTTTATCAAGTGGCTCATCAATTTGATTTGTTTATTTTTCCAAAAGGAGCTCATGGTGAAAATTTATTTCTGTTAAAAGAATTGACTGGTGCATCTCTTTCTTTCGATACTTTACATTTAGTGTTAGATGGTTTCAAATATTGGGATCATGAATTAAAAATAAATGGTCTTACATCAATCAGGAATTTTTCTCTTCAACATAAAAAAATATCTGAAGATACTTTAAAGGTCGAGCAAGCTTCAATTAGTTATTCAGTAACTGCAAACGATAATTCAATTTCATTAGATAGTACGTCGGTAGCCACCTTAGGTGAAATTACGATTCATCCATATGTTCATTTTGTCAAAAACAAATTTCCGAAGTATTCATTGAACTTAGAAACTGATAGTGTCAATGGTGGACTTTTCTTTTCGTCGTTGCCCGCTGGAATGTTTGATGAAGTTAAAACAATAGAAGCTGATGGCACATTGAAGTTTTCGTTACGATTTAATTTGGATTCTGAGAAGCCAGATAATGTTGAATTCAATTGTTCCATGACTAAAAGTAAATTCAGGATACGAAATTATGGCGTTCTGCAAAAATTAAATCGAGAATTTAGTCAATCCGTTTATGAAAATGGTCGTTACATTCGAACATTTGTCGTTGGAATTTCCAATCCGTATTATACTTCTTATGATCAGATATCTCCTTATTTTAAAAATGCAGTTCTCACTTCAGAAGATGGCAATTTTTTTAGTCATAATGGATTTAATGAAGATGCATTTCGGAAAAGTATCGCTACCAATTATAAAGCGAAAAAATTTGTAAGAGGAGGATCCACGATCAGCATGCAGTTAGTGAAAAATGTTTTTCTCAACAGAAAGAAAACAGTAGCTCGTAAAGCAGAAGAAGCGTTGATTGTTTGGTTAATTGAAAGCAATCGATTGGTTTCAAAGGCAAGAATGTTTGAAGTGTATTGTAATATTATTGAATTAGGTCCAAATGTTTATGGAATAGGAGAGGCCTCATATTTTTATTTCAAAAAGAAACCTTCTGAAATTAATTTGCAAGAAGGAATTTTTTTAGCGAGCCTACTTCCGCATCCAAAATGGTTCAAGTATAGTTTTGATTCCGAAGGTAATTTAAAACCCTACCTTTCAAGTTATTATAAGTTGGTATCTAGCTTTATGTTGAAGAAAGAATTAATTACTCAGAAAGAATATGATAATCTGTTGCCGAGTGTCAAATTAACAGGACCTGCTTTGAATGTGATTTTTCCGACAGATTTTATATCGGATGGCAATCAGGAATAAACTTTTAAATAGTTTATTTTAATTAAACATTTCAAGTGTTTTGTGTTGAAAAGCGTGTGGATAAAAATTGCGTGAATGAATTGTTAAAATGATTAAATTTATCCAATTATTTGAATTCAAACTATTAACATTCATACTCTGCGAAGTGGTGAACGTTCATATCTCCCTTTAGAAAATGAAATTAAAAGGAAAAGTTAAGTTTGTTAATAAAGAAAAAAGCGAATTTTTCGGAGTTTTGAAAAAGAGAGTTGATTTTTATTTTCAAGAAAACCAAATTTCTAAGAATGCCAATACAGCTATGGTTGCCAAAAGTATTTTGTTGTTGGTCAGCTATATTCTACCTTATGTATTAATTGTTTCGTTTAATATTACATCAGCGTGGGCCTTGTTACTTTGGTCCGTTATGGGTTTTGCAATGGCTGGAGTAGGGATGAGTGTGATGCATGATGCAAATCACGGAGCCTATACATCAAATGATAAAACGAATGCTTGGATTGGATATTCACTAAATTTGATGGGCGGATCAGTGCACAATTGGAAACTTCAGCACAACATACTCCATCATACTTATACAAATGTTTGTGGAATGGATGAGGACATTGCAGATCGATTGGTTTTAAAATTTTCTCCTCACACCAAAGTAAAATGGTTTCATAAGTTTCAACCATTTTATGTTTTTTTCTTCTACGGAATTATCACTGGCTATTGGGTTTTTCTAAAAGATTTAATTCAATTTTCTCAATTCACTAAAAACGGAGTAAACCCTCAAAGTAAAGTACAAAATATTGTGACATTTATAAAAATTGGAATTGCAAAAATAGTATATCTGTTTATTTTTATCGCCGCTCCCATATTTATTTTCAATATTCCAGTCTGGCAAGTTGTAGTTGGTTTTTCTATTATGCATTTTATAGCGGGCATTACACTGAGTGTTGTTTTTCAATTGGCACATACCGTTGATGAAACAACGCATCCTTTACCAGACCATTCTGGGAACATTGAAAATGATTGGGCTATTCATCAAATGAATACTACCGTCAATTTTTGTCCCAATAATAGTTTGCTTTCTTGGTATGTAGGTGGATTAAATTATCAAGTAGAGCATCATCTTTTTCCGAAAATTTGTCACGTGCATTATCCACATATTGCAAAGATTGTGAAAGAGACAGCCGAAGAATATGGTATTCCTTACTTAGAACATGAAACTTTTTTTGGAGCAATGAAGTCACACTTAAAAGCATTGAAAAAATTTGGTAGTTTGCCGCAAATTAGTGATGTTATTGCCTAGGAAATAATTGGCCTAACTTGGATTTATTCGATTTAATTATTGTTATGATTAAATGTACGCGGTGTAAAATTCAATAAATATTTTATTATTGTTCAATTGAATTTAACAATTCAATTTTTGATTGCAACTCTATAAAACGTGAATTAGGAACCAACGCTTCTCGTATTTTTTCTAGATATTTTTCAGCCTGAACTAAATAAAAACTTCTCACTCTGATAAATTCTGCTTCATCGGTATCTCCTCCTTCAATGGCCATTCTTTTCAGATCGTCACCAATTTCGCAAAGGAAAATTCGACAACTGATGTCAAGCAATGCATAGAAGAAGAGAACTTCATCGACATCGAAAGTAATCACTTCTCCAATTTCAAATTGCCAATTATGCACTTCAAATTCTTCAAGAAGTGAATCTTCCAGCATATCCAATTTCATCGCTACTTTGATCAATTCATAATGAGGATGAATCAAAATAAATTTACCGGCAGCAATAGAAATATTAATCAGTTGTTTAAATTCCTTATCTACCTGAATACTTAATTTATCTCCAAAAACGACCAGTGCTGACATTATTTCAATGCTATAATTATTATCTATGATTTTATTAAATCAAAATTACTGAAAATTTGTGGTTGTATGGTAGCTTTTATGTAAACAATATTCAAAATAAACGCTTTCTTTTTATCTTCGCAGTCAATTATTTTGAAATAGGAGAATCATGTTAGGATTAAAATTGCCAACAGACCCACGGTGGGTAAATATTGTTGAAGGAAATATTAGTGAGATATTAACGGATCATGCGTATTGTGAACAAAAGGCATGCACCAATGCAATTAATATTATTATCCATTTCCCAGAATATACCGATTTAGTGGATGCAATGCTTGAGTTGTCGAAAGAAGAATTGGAACACTTTCAACAAGTCCATCAAAAAATTAAAGAT
>JANLRG010000174.1:0-10916 GCA_031361545.1 Bacteroidota bacterium | reverse complement strand
AGTTTTTGCCAATCTTATTTTAACCTAATTTATTTACCAAGTTTCCCTCTTTTCTTGAAGAGGAGCATTAGTGGTTGAACATAGGATTGATCATTCCTGATCTTTGTATGATCAACACCGCTCCTGGCAAAAATTTCTTTTTGTTTTTTCTCTCTACTGTCCCAATTCTTTTTGAATGCTTTCCGTACAGCGTCTTTTGAAGTATCTACTAAAATGATTTCTCCAGATTCTGCATCTTTCAATTCAACTAATCCAACATTAGGCAATTCAGTTTCTCTTTGATCATAAATTTGTAAGGCAACAACATCGTGTCTTTTGTTACAGAGTTTTAATGCATCCTCAAAATTTTCATCATTGAAGTCGGAGATTACAAAACAAATTGATCTTTTTTTGATAACATTCGTCACATAACGCAATGCTTCATTAATATTTGTTTTCTTATTTTTTGGTTTGAATTCTATTAATTCTCGAATGATTCTAAGAATATGCGATTTCCCTTTTTTAGGTGGAATAAATTTTTCAATGATATCACTAAAGAAAACTATTCCAATTTTATCATTGTTTTGTATAGCAGAAAAAGAGAGCACAGCACATAATTCTGTAATCATATCTTTTTTAAATTGTGTTTTAGTTCCAAAGGATTCTGAACCACTCACGTCCACTAATAATATTACTGTCAACTCGCGCTCTTCTTCAAAGACTTTTATGTAAGGATGACCAAAACGAGCTGTTACATTCCAATCAATCGTACGAATATCATCTCCCGCAGAATATTCTCTTACTTCACTGAAGGCCATTCCGCGCCCTTTGAAGGCTGAATGGTATTCTCCTGAAAATATATGAGAAGACAATCCACGCGTTTTAATTTCTATTTTTCGTACTTTCTTTAATAATTCTGTTGTTTCCATTTTGTGATTTATGGAACTTCTACTGTATTTAATATTTCACTAATGATAGTTTCACTGGTAATGTTTTCAGCTTCGGCTTCATAGGTTAATCCAATTCTGTGACGTAAAATATCATGGCAAACAGCTCTCACGTCTTCAGGTATTACATAGCCTCTCCGTTTTATAAATGCATACGCTTTAGATGCTAATGCTAAACTGATACTTGCACGAGGTGAGCCACCGTAACTAATCAAATTTGAAATTTTATTCAGGTTGTATTCTTTTGGAGATCTTGAGGCAAATACAATATCAATTATATACTTTTCAATTTTCTCATCCATGTAAACTTCCCGAACACTCTTTCTCGCTTTCAGAATTTCTTCTGTTGAAATCACAGGGTTTATCGTTGGAAATTCATTCGATATATTCTGTCTAATAATTAATTTTTCTTCTTCTTTACTTGGATATCCAATTACAACTTTTAACATGAAACGATCTACTTGTGCTTCTGGTAACGGATACGTTCCTTCTTGTTCAATTGGGTTTTGTGTGGCAAGTACCAAAAAAGGTTCTTCTAATTTAAAAGTGGATTCTCCAATTGTCACTTGCTTCTCTTGCATTGCCTCCAAAAGAGCACTTTGTACTTTAGCAGGAGCTCTGTTTATTTCATCAGCTAAAATAAAATTTGCAAAGATGGGACCTTTTCTAACTGTGAAAGATTCTTGCTTTTGATTATAAATCATTGTCCCAACTAAGTCAGCTGGTAATAAATCAGGTGTAAATTGAATCCTACTAAACTTACCATGGATTGCTGATGAAAGAGATTTTATAGCTAATGTTTTTGCTAAGCCTGGAACTCCTTCTAAAAGTATGTGACCATTGGCTAACATCCCAATCATCAATCGTTCTGTCATATATTTTTGACCGACGATTACTTTACTTAATTCCATCATCAATAAATCAACAAATGCTGACTCACGATGAATTTTTTCATTGATTTCTTTGATATCCATATTTAGAACTAATTGCTATGTATTGTTAAAATATTTTTTGAATGTTGGTTTTCAAAATAGTTGCTCGTGTACTTTGCGAAAATAGAATTGCTAATTTTAAGTACTCATTTTTTGTCATGAATAATCTGGTGCAATTTTATTAAAAAATGAGTGAAACTTAAATGAATGGCTAGGTTAAAAACTGTTAACAAAGAGAGTATTTTTAATCGGTTTCTTCAAGAGTTTATCTCCCAAATTATTCAATGATATCAACAATAAGGATATAGCTAATCCGGGAAAGAGAACGAGCCACCAAGCATAAAAATTCTCCTTAGCTGAAAACATTAATGTACCCCAACTTGCAGAGCCTGGAGGAAGTCCTATTCCAAGAAAAGATAATCCTGTCTCGGTCAATATTGCTGAAATGAATCCATAGACAAAGATTGCAGATAAGGATGGTAAAATATTTGGCAACAAATGATTTGTCAATTGTCGATAAAAGTTGCTACCGATTGCTTTGCTTGCTTGTATGTATTCTATTTCTTTTGTTTTTATCACCTCTGCTCTTGTAATTCTAGCTATGTCTGTCCAAGAGGTAAATCCAATTATTGTTACTAACATCAAAAGTGATGGTTGGAAAATTAGTGCAATTGAAAGTATTAAAACTAACCGAGGTAATGATAAAAATAATTCAACAAATCGCATTAAAAGAAAATCTACAGGAATATAAATTCTAAAGTAATTGGTAAGCCTTAATTTATTTTCAATGAAAATCGGTATGTACAGAATTAGTATAAAAATAATCGAACTCACCATAAAAATAAGTGCATTGATATAAGTGTATTCGGTGTTGATTGAATTTATCTGTTTGGAAAGATAAAGAGCTGGAAACGCAATTAAACTTAAAAGTAAAACAGTGATGGATGAAATTTTCAATTGGTAATCTCCGAAGTATCCTGCTATTCCTCCAATGAAAAAACCGATGATACCAGCAATCACCATAAATGACATACCAATTATCAATGCTATTTGGCAACCATGGACAATACCTGCTAAAACATCTTCACCACTTCTCGTCGTTCCTAAAAAATGTCTTCTTGTGAATGGTAATTCTGTTTTCTTTCCTTCATGGTCATAGAAATATTGTTTGGAAAATGGTGAGACAAAATTTGAATTTGTTAAATCTGTTTTGCCTGGCGACCATTCTATTAGTGGAAAAATTGCTATTTGATAATCTAAGTTGTGCCAATTGGTGAATTCAATTAAAGTATTTTCGTCCTCAATTTGAATATATTTTTCTGATGTAAAAATTGGAAAAAATGATTGGTTATGATAACGGAAATACAATGGCTTTTCGTTAGCAATTACAGATGCCATAAGGCCGATTAATATATAAACTTTAATAATTTTAGGTAATGAAAATACAAATCCCGGAAGTTTTCTTAATTCTTTCATGACGAAGTATATTTAATCCGTGGATCAACAACTGCATACAGGATATCGCTTAGTAAAAAACCAAACATTGTAATGAGTCCAGTTAAAAAGAAAATCCCTACTACCAAAGGATAGTCTTTCGAATAGATTCCTTGAAAAATAGTGTTTCCCATGCCCGGAATATTAAATACAGTTTCAAGAATTACAGAGCCTCCAATCATGAATGGAAATACATGACTAAATATGGAAATTAATTGTATTGCGGCATTGGGTAATGCATGATTTTTCAAGATATTTTTTTCCGTTACTCCTTTAGCTCTGGCAGTTCTTATGTAATCTTGTTTTAGAATTCCAGTAAAATTGGATTTTACATTTCCTGAAATAAATGCAAATGAACTGTAGGTGTAAGTAAATGTTGGTAAAATTAAATATGGAATTGTTCCCATTACTCTGTGTAGAAAAGAGATGTCATTTGGAAATCCACCAATAGGTGAAACTCCCGATACTGGAAATATATTTAAGATATCTGGATTGCTAAAAGTGAATAACAATAATATTGCTACCCAAAAAGCAGGTAAGGAATATATGATGTTGAAGAAAATTGAAGTGCGAAAATTTAATCCGTTTGTTTCGGAGGAGGCCATCTTAATCCCAATGGGAATTGCAACAAAAAAGGAAATTAATATTGATAATAATGACAAAAGTAAAGACCAACCTATTCTTTTTTTTATAATTGAAATGACAGGCTCATGAGACAAGAAACTATTTCCAAAATCTCCTGTAATAATGCCACCACTATTTTTACCGCCAAAAAACCATTGGTGAAATTGATTTTCAAGATTGATCTTTACGTCTGGGAATATTTTATTGTCAATATTCAAAGAAATATAAAAGACAGGTAAATCTAAGCCAAGTTGATGTCTAATTAAGGTTTGAGTTTTTTCGGTGATTGTATGGTCCGTTCCCAATTCAATATTTTGACTGGAATACATCAATTGAACTGGATCTCCTGGAGAATGTTTTAAAATTGCAAATGAGAGTATGGCAAGAAATCCTAACGTGGGAATGAAAGCAAGCAATCTCTTCACAATATAAATCCGCATTTATCTTAATTTTCAAGAACCATAATAATAAAACGATTCTTATTTTAAATGTAAGTTAACGCTTCAAGAGTTATGGAGTTGATCCATTGGTAAGAGTTATCACAGGATTTATTGACAATAATCGCAAAGGATTTATCAGAATCCCTGGACGATCAGCAAAGACCATTCTATTGGAAAATCTTTTGTGAATTATATTCCTTTTTAGTGAGGTATATAAAAAAATAAAAGGTTGGTCTTCATATATTATTTTTTGAAGTTGCTTCGAAAGGTCGGCTCTTTTTGAAAGATCTGTTTCTGATTTTATTGTCTCAATAAGTTTGTCAGAAGTGGAATTTCCAAATCCACAATAATTCGAACCTTTGCTAGTCCAAGATTTTGTATGCCAAAGTTGTGTAAAATCCTCAGGTAAAGATGTCGCTGACCAACTACCCATCAACAAGTCAAAGTCATGGTTCTTTGCTTTATCTAAAAATAATTTTAAATCCATCGGTATTGCCTCTACAAGAATTCCTGCTTGTCTCATTGCTTCTGAAAACAATAAGGCCATGTCTTTCCAATCCGGTGAGTTGTTAAGGTAATTTAATTTTAATCGAAACTCAATTGACTTTCCATTAATAATTTTATCAAGAACACCATCTTTGTTTGAATCAACCCAGCCAGCTTTTGTGAGTGCAGCAGTGGCATGATGGATGTCAAATTTTACAGGAGTTAAATCTTTATTAAAATCGATCTTGTAGGGTGAGACATTTGAAATCATCCTAGAGCATTCGCCTGCATAATTGCCATAGACTAACTGAGTAAATTGGTTGACATCTACCAATTCTGCTAAGGCTTTTCTCACTTGCCTATCCATCAAAAATGATTTGGAAATTTCATCCAATGGTCGTTGATTTATTCCGATATAAGTATAATTATAAGTTGGAGAAATTATTCCACTGTAGTTTTTTAAAAAATCGACGTCACTATTTAATTGCGAAAAGGTGTTGATAGAAATATTTGAAGTCACATCAAAATTTTGATTTTTAAATTCAAGCAATTGTGCATTATCGTCTTTGTTGATTTTAAAGATTATCTTTTCAGGATAAGCTCTTTCGTGATAATCTATTGAATGATCAGTCCAGTGATTTTTCTTTTTTTCTAGTATAATATATTGTTGTGTTTCCCATTCTGTTACTTTGTACATGCCAAGCCCATTCAGTTTACTAAGTATTCTACCATTGGAATCATCGTTAAATTCATCTGCCCATTTAGATAAGTCAGGGTACTTAATTCCCTTGAAAGTGGTATCGCTGAATTGTGAAAGGTTGAAATTGGAAAGTATGTTTTTAGGATCGTGATACTTTTTTTCTAAAATTGGAAAGGATCCCATCCAATAGTTATTTTGGATATTAGGAGTGTTCATAATACATGTGAAAGCAGAACTATCTGTTTGATCAAAAATTATTTCTTTCAAATTATTCCAATATGTTTTGACAAATTGATCATTCACCAATGGACAAGAAAATACTTTTGCAGTAAATAAAATATCCTCTCTCGTAAGAGGAGTCTGATCGTCCCATTTCGGACCTTTTTTCAAATGATAAGTGTATCTTAATTTATCTGCAGATTCTACTGGTAATTCAGTAATCAATCCTGGAATCATTTTCTGATTTTCATAATCTGTATATAACAAAGTTCTTTGTGTGAGTAATAAGATTTCACTTCTCGGTCCAGAATTTCCATTCGTCGGATGAAGATTGTCAGGCTCTGAAGTTACATGAATTACTACTTTGTTTTGTGTGGACCAATTTGCAAGTATTTTATTTTCGTCTTGAATTTTCTGAAAAATCTTGGTCGATGAATATGAAGTAGAGTCCTGATTATTTGAACAACTGCAAACAAAGATTATAATAATGAGTACGAGGTTTTTTTTCAAAACAAACTACAGTTAATAATTTAGTTGGTGATAAATCATTCTTTAACAAGTTTCGAATTTATTCATTTCAATTTTATTTACTACTATTCTTTTTTTGTTATTTATTAGTTCAATAATTCTTGATTTAGGTTTCTGTTCAAATAACATCTCTAGTGAGTATTGAATTTGTTAGGTGGCATTTGATGCTGCTTCATTTGTTTGGGTTTAATTTGAGAATTGGTTCTATGTTATGGAAGCTCAATTGAGGTATTAGTTTCGATTCGACAGAATATTTTTGTGGACATTCTGTTAAAAAATGATTAAGTGGTTAAAATCGAACAAGATATGCGTTAAGAAAAAATGCAATTTCTTATTTGGAATTATTCTAAATAAGCCGTTCTTTTGCCAAATAGTATTAGAAGAAATTCAATAGGATGAAAAAAGGAATATTGCTAGTTGTTATGATATGCTTAAACGTTTACTTCAGTACTGCTCAAGTACCGGTGAATTCTGCAGAAATTAGGATGATGGAAGATTCATTGCATGGCCAAACATCGGTAGGTGGTTATGGCAATGCCTATTACCAAAGAGATAATAATGAAGAAGTTTCTCGAATGAATTTGGAACGATTTGTATTATTTGTCGGACATAGGTTTGACAAGAAGTTTTCATTTTTTAGTGAATTAGAAGTGGAAGATGCAAAAGTTTCTGGAGGAGAAGAAGGTGGTGAGATTGCTTTGGAGCAATGCTTTATTCAATACAATGTGAATCCATCTCATTATTTTAAGTTTGGTTTATTTATTCCACAGATTGGTTTACTCAATCAAAATCATTTACCTCAAAATTATTATGGCAATGAAAGGAATACAGTAGAACAATTATTAATTCCAGCGACGTGGAGAGAATTAGGAATTACTTATAATGGATCTCTTTCTAAAATCCCATTGACTTATTCAATTGCCTTAATGAATGGACTGAATTCGGCTTCATTTGAACATGGATCGGGTATTCGAGGCGGTCGTTATGAGGGACGAGAAGCTTCAGGAAATAATCTCGCCTTCAATGCTGCTTGTGAATATTCATATCAAAAATTTAAATTTCAGTTGAGCGGTTATTATGGCGGAAGCGTTGGACTTTCTCCCTCTGATGCTGACAGTTTAAAAATTGATGGGGGATTTTTCGGCACACCTGTGGCCATTGGAGAAGCCAATATCCGTTATAGTGGAAAGAAATTTTCTGCCAAAGCATTGTTTACTACACTTACAATTCCGAATGCCGCCTCTATCAATAGAGTGTATGAAAATAATACTGCTTATCGTAGTTATGGTGGGTACTTTGAACTTGCATATAAACTTTGTCAATCAAAAGATAGTACAAGTAATTCACAATTATATGGTTTTGTTCGCTATGAAAAACTAAATCTAAATGCAGACCTCCCAAACAATGGAATCAGCGATCCTACTTTGGATCAGCAATATCTTGTTGTTGGAATTTCTTTTTTGCCAATCCATAATCTGGTATTCAAAGCGGACATGAAGTTTAAAACTACAGGTACTCCAAACCCAGTGTTGTTGGATGCTCAAAATTCTATAGACTATAAAAAACAAAATTCATTTATTAATTTTGGCTTAGGGTATAGTTTTTAAGAACAATAGTTTTAAGGCAGAAAGGTCAATCCAATTTCTAAATGTCTAGTCTAAAATGGTAGATCTACCTATATAAATTTCAATATTATCGCAATTGATGATAAATATTGAGATATAAATGCAATTTTGCATTCTTCTAAAGAGGATTGATGCCGAAAAGACCGTTGAAATTTCTAATGCATATTATAGGCATAGTTGCTCTATTACTAATTCCTTTTTTATTATCGCCAGGTTCTGAAATTTCATTTTCAACTCTTAAAAATCCTCATTGTCTTCTTGATTTGATTTCAATTACTTTAATGATCGGATTTTATTATCTGAATTATTTTTATCTGCTTGATAAATTTTATTTTCCAAGAAAAATTGGAATATATTTTAGTATCTATTTAAGCATTTTTATCCTATCTGTTATAGTTCCTAGAATTCTTCTTAATCCTTCATTTGAAAAGTATAACATCAAGCGTGAACGCCATAGAGCACAATATGAACTGAGTAGTAATCAAAATCAGATTTCGGGTTTACCGGTTATTGCTAATGAACATCAAGAAGGAAAGTCGCATCATCACAGAGGGATATTTTTTGTGTTCGGTGGTGAACATTTCTTTTTTGACATTAGTCGGAATATATTTTTATTCATCATCATTACATTTTTTTCTCTTTCTATGAAAATGGATGAGCGATGGAGGAAAGCTGAGAAGGATAAATTAGGTGCAGAATTATCCTATTTAAAAGCTCAAATTAACCCGCATTTTTTATTCAATACCCTTAATAGTATTTACTCCTTAGCTTTAGAGAAATCAGATTATACAGCAACAGCAGTTGTGAAATTATCTGGATTGATGAGATATGTCATCACCGACGCTTCCAAAGATTTTGTATCTTTAGAAAAGGAAATAAATTACATCCGTGATTACGTTGATTTGCAGAAAATCCGAATTGGTAATACCGCTGAGGTTCAGTTTAACATTGAAGGAGATTATCAACTGAAAAAAATTTACCCTTTATTATTAATGGCCTTCATTGAAAATGCATTTAAATATGGAGTAAATCCAGAAACGTTTGCAAGAATTGTCATTTTGATTAGCATTACAGAAAGGCATTTAAAATTGGTAGTAGAAAATCAGAAAGTAAATCCTTTGGCTTTAGAAGATGAAAGTAGTAAGGTTGGTCTTGAGAATACGATTAACCGTTTAAAACTTATTTATGCTAGCCGATATGTTTTGAAAGTTGATGAACTACCGAAAAATTATAAAGTTGAATTAACAATAGAATTAATATGATAAAGGCAATTGCAATTGATGATGAGCCACTAGCACTTAAAATTATTGAGAATTTTTGCAGCCAATCTCAATCAATTATTTTAGAAAAAACATTTACTTCTCCTTCAGAAGCATTACGTCATTTAAGGAAATTTCCGGTTGACTTAATTTTTCTAGATATTAATATGCCAACAATAACTGGCATTGATTTTTATAAATCGCTAGAACAATCGACCATGGTCATCTTCACCACAGCATACAGCGAGTATGCAGTAGAAGGTTTTAACTTGAATGCAATCGACTTTTTATTGAAACCATTCACGCTTGAACGGTTTGAACAAGCACTAAAAAAAGCAACAGACTTCTACTCATATTCCCGGCAACTTCCAAGTACCACTCCACAGGTTTTATATATTCGAGCAGATTATAGTTTGGTGAAAATTAATTTAGAGGACATTGTTTTGATTGAAAGTCTGGATGACTATTTGAAAATATTTTTGTCGAATGATAAAATAATTGTGGCGCGAATGACAATGAAATTGATGATAGAAAAGTTGCCTGTTTCCGATTTTGGCAGAGTGCATCGTTCGTTTATTGTTCCTTTTAAAAAAATCGATCAGGTCCGAAATAAAGTAATTTATATAGCGGAAAAGGAAATTCCAATAGGAGGAAATTACGAAGAGGCCTTTTTCAAAATATTTAAATCAAGTTAAATAAAATAGTTGGAAGTAAAAGATAGTACTGGAAATATTCTTAAGCAGGGGTAGACATAGAAACTTGAATCAACTGATTTGTGTTTTATCTAAATATTATATTATATCTTTAACTTCTTATGAATTACAGGGGATTTTTAATTATTGTACTATGGATTATAAAAAGAAAGTGTTTGATGTCTTACTTTCATTTAAATGTATTACGCAAATTAATCAACAAAAGGTATTAGCCAGATTATGTAGAGTTTGTAACTGCGAAGGAGAGGGTGGTGAGGAAGTTTGTGAGGGAGTGAGGAATGAATGATGAGTTATGAATGATAAATGATAAATTTCCAACAATGAATAAAATGAATGGTAAATGGTAGCTGATGAATTTAATAATTCTAAGTTGCAAATATTGGATCAAGTTGGTCGAGTTCTTAAAGTCTATGAACTTTCACCTAAACAAAATACGTTTAACGGAAATATTTCTGAATTAGAAAATGGCCTTTACCGATGTATAATTTCCGATGAGGATGGAAGCTTGATTGAAAATGTGCAAATCATTTTACAAAAATAATTTCATGAAGAAAAGAACTCTTGCTTTAATTATTTTTCTGCTAATTAACAGCTATCAATATTGCTTTAGCCAAGGAATTGATTCCAAATGGGTAATGGGAGGAGGGTGTTGTCTTCCGAATTTTTCCGGAATAGATATGGATTTTACCCCAGACACATTAATTATATCAACAACTCAACGTGATATGATTATTAATGCGACGAATGGCCAAATTTGTGATGAAAACGGTAATTTATTATTTTATTCAAATGGTATTTATATAGCAAATACGTTAGGTGATACCATGCAAAATGGAAGCGATTTGAATCCTGGGCCTTTTACTACAAGCCGAATATCTTATGGACTAACAATTCCTCAGGCAAATTTAGTTATTCCCTTTCCTGAAGATTCTACTAAGTATTATTTATTTCATGAGACTAGCGATGATCC
>JANLRG010000027.1:0-1333 GCA_031361545.1 Bacteroidota bacterium | reverse complement strand
TTCTTTATCTTTAAATACATCAAATGTTTTTTTCTGTTGCTCCTTTAGTTTATAATATTCATTTAAAGCATCATCTCCTCTTTGTAAAAAAAAGTAAGCGGCTTGACGAATCAATTCAATATTATCTTGATTGAATCCAATGGCTCTTTTGAAATAATTATAGGTTCTTTCAATCGAATCTAATTTAAATGCTTCAGATATATGTTGCCCGTTATTGGGCTTCGATACAATTTTGTCATTACAATTTTTAGCATAAATAAAACAATCTAAGCTAACAGGGTCATCTAAAAATTGCCAAAAAGGGTCGTCAGGTAAATGTTTTTTGATGAATACTGAGGGGTCTGCCCAAAGGTATTCCGCATCATAAGTTCCATCATCATTATCAGCCCAAGTAATGTCCATTAAATACCACCGATTGTTAATTTTAACCGCATTCCAAGCATGATTGTCTCTATCGATTGGAATTTGTTCAGCTATTTCATAACCTAAACCCAATGCATAACCATTAATTATTTCAGCATTGATATTATTCAAAGTACACAGCGATTTAAATAAATTTGCATAACCCGCGCAAATCGCTTTTTTTCTCTTCACAATGATATTAACATTAGACGCTTCATCTTTAGGGTTATCTAAAGCAGCATTATTCCGATCGTACGATATATTATCTATCATCCAGTGGCATATAGCAATCACTTTTAAAGAATCATCATGAATATCCCATGTAATTCGCTGTGCAAGTTGAATAATCTCAGGATTTTGAGAGAAACTATCAGAAAGGAATGAAAAAAATGCAATGAAGATTAGTACTTTGTTCATGTAATTATGTGTTTTATTGGAAAATACTGAGGGGTTAAAAAGGTCTTTTGTTGGGGTCTTGACGAGTATCAAAAAAATAAGATATAATTAAAGTTTTACCATCAACACGATAAAACATTTGATAGTGTTTTCCGAAATTGACATAACGGACGGATTTTGTTCCGCTAACTTTAGGTCCGATATAAGGTTGTTTTTCTAACCGATTAATTTTTTCATATACAATATTAGCAAAATTTTGAGCAACTTGTAATGAGTATTTTTCATGTAGAAAAAAAAACAATTTTGTCAAATGATTTATCAGCCGTTTTTCGCCAAATTATTTTTTTAACCATTTTTCATGTTTTTTTTTCATATCATCATGAGAAATAAACTCGTCTGAGGAATAGCTTTCTTCAAAGGCTTTTTCAAGTTCCATTCGTTGTTCAGGTGTATAACGACTCCAAAAGATAGCTTCATCTTCTTCTTTATCGTCTTCAAAAATATCCTTAACTGCTTCAACAACACGCAACAATTG
>JANLRG010000013.1:0-1256 GCA_031361545.1 Bacteroidota bacterium | reverse complement strand
CAATATCTCTATTTCCTCTGCTGTCAAGCCATATTCATCATACATTAATGTCTGCTTCCCGATAATTTTTATTTTTAATTTCGTTTAAAAGTGAATAAAAAATGAGTCAGTTTCTTCATTGTTGTCTAACATTTTTACATCAATACAACATAAATAATCAATAGATTTTTTTGCATCATTTTTATTCCAACCAACACTCATTAATTTTGACAATAATTCTATTTCTGAGATTATTACACCATCCCCATTAATCAAATTATGGTTATATAAGTAGTCGCATAACAACTTAATTTTAGGAAGTATTTTTTCATTTTTAAAAGACCAACAAAAAGCTTGTTTATCATCTTCATTGTCCCAACCAACAATACCAGAAATTTTATTGTCAAATATTTTATACTCTTGTATGCTTGCTTTAAATAAAAGGAAGAATGACGTTAAAAACTGAACGATGGATGTTTCTTTCATTTTTTTTTCTATTTACTCACATAAATTTGTTAGACCCCTCAGTATTTTCACTTATAATTTTGCTTAACACTTTTATTGTATGCGAAATAAAAAGTATTTTATGGAGCGTATTGTTTTGTATAAACGCCATAATTTTATTACAAAATGTCCGTAAATTTGTAAGGATTTATCTGTCACCGCAATCAGTTTTCAATATAACAGCTATTCACGAATTACAAAAAATTTAAAATAATAAGAACATGAGACCAGTACCAAAAATCTTCTTGGAGGTACCCGTTACTTATGGTGAAATGATTGAGGTATTGTCAAAATTGGGCTACAGACAAGAGTTTGACGGTAAAAATAATCGTTATGTCAATGTCAAATATAAATCTATTTTATTACTACCTGTCCGTCCACTTGATGAAATACTCGAAAAAGTATATATTGCTATAGCTTCTAACCACTTATATATGCAAGGTGTTATAAAGGAAGAGGAAAGCCTCATTCATATGATTCAAAAAAACAGATTAAAAAAGAATAAAAAACAAGCAAATAGTGGGCAAATATAGATTTATTACTGGCTCTCAGTTCCAATCTACCCCCTCCTGCCACGCTCCGCTCGCAGTGACAATTATGCCACGTTCCTCGCAATGACATTTTACCCATTTTCCAATTAATTTATACCAACAGCAGCAGCCCCAAAATAACCAAAACGAAATAATTAGCAATAGAAATCGCACCGGCGTAATCTTTCGCCACGCGCTGTCCGAAGAAGAGACTTAGAAAGGAAAGGCTCGCGAGTATCAAAC
>JANLRG010000011.1:0-5815 GCA_031361545.1 Bacteroidota bacterium | reverse complement strand
CGCAAAAATATTGTTATTTTTTGTGATTAAAAGACTTCTTTTCTGACGTTCAATAATTTTTATTAATATTTTATCTTTTTTAATCCAACTATTTTAATTCAAGTGCTTTTTACATAGGTTTTAAAAATAAACAAGAAATTGTTGAAGTAAGAAATGGACTTAATTTCTTCAATATAATTATTTAAGTGTTTCTATTTGTTAATAAACGTGAATTCAATTCATTCTGTTTCAGCGACTTCATAGTAGTAACAACATCCTTCCTTCTTTTTGTATCGTTAAATTCAAAAAACGATTCTCTTAAAAGAAAAGTCTCATGAAGTCAGTTAAATTATTGCTGCTACAATTTATAATTGTATGCTTATCAAGTTCCGCATTTGCAAATGTACCAAGACCAGATCATATTGTGGTTTGTGTACTTGAAAACCATGGTTACAATCAAGTTATTGGTTCCAGCTTTGCACCCTATATTAATCAACTTTCTACTATGGGAGCTAATATGGTTGAATATTATGCATTAACTCATCCGAGTCAGCCGAATTATTTAATGTTATTTTCTGGCGGAAACCAAGGCGTTACAACAGACAATCTTCCAGTCGGAACTCCATGGACTACTCCTAATTTAGGAGCCTCGTTAATCAATGCCGGTTTTTCATTTAGTGGTTTTTCGGAGGACTTGCCTTCTACAGGATCACTTGTAGGGGCTTCAGGGAGCTACGGCAGAAAACACAGTCCATGGATCAACTGGCAAGGTTCGGGTTTAAATCAAATTTCCGCTGGAGTGAATTTTACCATGGATAATTTTCCATCTGATTTTAACTTGCTACCCGATGTTAGTTTTGTAATACCTAATATGGATAACGATATGCACAATGGAGTTGATCCGGCAAGAATTTCTTCCGGAGATGCGTGGGTTTATGCAAACCTTTCGACTTATGTAAATTGGACTATGCAACATAATAGTTTATTGATTCTCCTTTTTGATGAAGACAACAATAATAATTCAAATCATATTCCATGTTTATTTGTTGGTCCAATGGTTCAATCGGGTAATTACTCTTCTAATGGATATGACCATTACGATTTACTAAGAACGATTGAAGATATTTATGGCCTCCCCTATGCTGGCAACAGTGCTACAGCAAGAACGATTGAAGAAATCTGGTTAACGAATAAAGTAAATGATTTGCCATCCGTAGAAATTAATTCTGTTATTTATCCTAGTCCTGTCACTGATAATAATAGTATAATTAAATTGAGTGGTCAATCTAAGAAATTCCTGTCTGTAAAAGTTCAAATTTATGATGTTTTAGGAAATCTTACTAGGACAGATGTTTTTTCAAATATGGACTCAAGATCTA
This sequence comes from Bacteroidota bacterium, assembly GCA_031361545.1. Lineage (GTDB taxonomy): Bacteria > Bacteroidota > Bacteroidia > AKYH767-A > 2013-40CM-41-45 > JADKIH01. Next base: position 4,457 of record JANLRG010000011.1, on the reverse strand, counting down.
TACCATTTAGAAAAGAAAACTTGAACAATGGCATTTATTTCTATCGATTAGTTGATAGTGAAAAGTTAATTGGAACTGGAAAAATCATCGTTGACTAAATTTGTTTTTCCATGATGAACTATTTCTGATTCATTGGTTGTTCTTCTAAAATTAAAAACTCTTTCTCAAAAGGATCAAAGAGTTCCTTCAATGCTCCAATAAATTCGTTTCCATATTTTAGATAAAACGGAAGTATCGTTTCATGCCTTTCTTGTAAGCCGTTGTTAGGAAATAATTTCTCCTTTACTTTTGAGATTTGGAGAATTTCTATTTCTTGTTTTTTCTTTGAAGCTCTAATAATTTTTTCTTCTAATGAATTGACAGAGTTAATTACTTTTTTCAACTCCGATTCAACAGTTGGTTTTAGTGTTGGTTCATACTGTTCTATTTGTGTTCCCAGAATCAAAAATTCTTTACTTATTGCTTCAATAAATTTTTTAATTGAAAAGTCTTTTAATTTCCCTTTTGATAAAAACAATTTTGATAATTGAGCTTCATCCTTAAAAAGATCATCAATTGTAAACCCAAGCTTCTTCCACTTTAGACTTAGATTTTCTTCAACAATCATGGCACAGTTCCGCAGCAAGAGAACGGGCATATCAAGAGATAGGTATTTAAAAACAGTTTTTAGTTCCATCCAATATGCTATTTCTGAAGGGCCACCTACATAAGCCAAATTTGGTAAAATCATTTCCTGATATAATGGCCTCATCAATACGTTTGGACTAAATCTTTCAGGGAATTTTTCTAATTCGGTCATTAACTCTTCTTGATTGAAAGAAATGGAAGTATTCAAAACAGAAAAAATATTGTCTTTCTCGACAATTCTATTTCTTTCAAGTCCATGATTGTAAAACAAATTTATCTCTCGTGGGTTAACTTGAATTTCGTAATTTTCATTTAACGTTCTTATTGTTTTGCTGACAAATTTGAAAATAAAATTCTCTTCAAGTTCTTTTTTTGCAATTTTAGAAAAGTTATTCTTTAAAACCTTTTCGTCAGCATCAATTATTACAAGACCATATTTACCTACTAAAGAGTCAATCCAAACTCTCGTTGATTGTGCTAAGGTTAAACTTTCTCTATAAGCATTTTCTATAAGCTCTTTTAATTCAATCGCAAAATTATTTGTTCCAATCATTTCTAAAGTTTGAACAATTAGTTCAGAAGCATCAGCACATTTCATCTTGCCAGCTGGTCCTTTATAGTCAGTTTCAAAAGATAATTTTTTGCCAAACAAATTGATATTATTGATTTCAGAAATATCATGATCCTCAGTGGCCATCCAAAAAACAGGAATGAAATTAAATTCAGGAAATTTGTTTTTAAGTTTTTCAGCAAGATTAATAGTAGAAATGATTTTAAAAATAACATATAAGGGGCCGGAAAAAAGATTGAGTTGATGTCCAGTAGTTACAGTAAAAGTATTTTCGTGCTTGAGTAAAGCAATATTTTGATTGACAACCGATTTTATTTCAATGTCAGAATGATTATATTGATTGAGAATAGTCTCTGATAATAATTCACGATCTAATTTTAAATCGATCTTTGATTTAATAATTTTAGCAAATCCCTCCAATGTTGGATCAAAATCATAATATTGTTTAAGGTTATCAGATTGGTTTAAATAGTCTAAAAGGATTGAATTGAAGAAACCAGTTTGAATGAATGGAGACCTTTTTACTGCGAATTTTACCATAATGGATGTAAATGAAAGCAAAATTATTTTAAATAATCGCTTTTTTTTGTAGGAAAAATGAGTTTGAGAACTTATCTTTGGTTGTTAAACACTTGATTTTGGTTTTGTAACAATACTGCGATCGTTATAATCAAAAAAATATCACATGGGCTCCCAAAAATTAATTCTATGTAATATTTTTATTATTTGGAGTAATTAAACTAACTACACGGATATAGAAATGAATAGAAAATTATTGTCTAGTTTAACTTTGCGTACTAGTTTCTTCGTAGCATTTAATTTGTTACTGAGTTTTCAAATGCAAGGCCAAGTCGGTAATTATACCACATCTCTCCTAACAGGAGTTGCACCTGAAGACATGAATGGTTTTTCTCCACTTTTTTTCCCTCCCCAAGATAATACAGCCAGCAGTTTACAAAATATTGGATTTAATTTTACTTTCAATAATATTGTTTACACTCAATTTTCTACTAATTCAAATGGACTGTTAAGACTTGGTTCTTCTGTTGTTTCAACTAATGCAATCAATCAACTAACGGTAAATTCTGATTTTCCAAAAATTGCTCCTTATTGGGATGATTTAAATACTGGTTCAAGTGGATATTCCGGTTACAAATTAATTGGAACATCTCCTAACAGAAAACTATCAATAGAATGGATACTTGCAATTCCTAAAAATAGCACAACAAATTCAGGTAGATTTCAAGTGTGGTTATTTGAGTCAACAAATGTTGTTCAATTTGTTTATTCGACGGGTATGACCATTAATTCTGGAACAAGTGGATATTCTGTTGGACTTTCAACTTCAACGACCGATTACATGAGTGTTGCGCCTTCTGGTGCAACGGCAACTTTTTCAAAAACTGTTGAATCAAATTCAAACACTGCCGCAATTACTAGTGGTGTCTCTTATAAATTTACTCCTCCAGTTGTTGCTCCAGGATGCGCAACTAGTCTTTTACCAGCTACAGGATCGACAGGTGTTTCAAAAGCCACAGTTATTTCTTGGGCAGCCGGAACGGGAAGTCCTACAAGTTATGATGTTTATTTTGGGACATCTACCATCCCTCCTTTAGTTGCTTCAGGTGTGACCTCCACTACTTACACTCCGTCAAGTACCTTAACGAGTAACACAACTTATTACTATCAAATAATTCCAAGGAATGCAACTGGACCTGCTACAGGTTGTTCTATTAATTCATTTACTTCGGCTCCACAAATTTCTTATGATGTTGCTCGAACAACAGGAATAAGCTTTACTTCTATTGCTGGAACAGGAACATCAGCGACCGGATGGAAAAATGGTTTTAATACGGATGATAATTTAAGTTTACCTCAGCCTGTCGGATTTAATTTTAATTATCAAGGAGTAGCGTATTCAAGTTTTTGTGTTTCAACAAATGGATTTATCACTTTTAATACCGGAACCTCTCTCAATGGAAACGGTAGTGGAAACTATAGTTATACAAATGGGGTTGCATCCTCTGGAGGTACTTTAATAATTGCGCCATTTTATGAAGATTTAGTTTGTCAAGGTAATGCTGGATTACAAGCTAATCTTGATGCTGCAATCAAATATTCTGTTGCTGGGGTGGTTGGATCTCGAATTTTCACGATTGAATGGTCGGGAATGGAAATTTATAATCACTCAGGGCCAAGTCTTAATTTTCAATTGAAACTCTATGAGGCCACTTCTCAAATTGAATATGTATATGGATTAATGGAAGCGTTTGTGGGGACTTCTAATTATGTTTATTCTTATACTATTGGGCTGAATGGAGTTTTTGTTAGTGTGGCTCCTCTCGCTGGTGAATATCTCAACCAGTTGACGCCTAACACAAGAAATTTTGGAACCCCTTCCACTTCACAATTAAACGAAGTTCCTACTTGTTACAGTAGTTTAAAATTTACTATTGGATCCTACTTGCCCTATACCGCTGTTACACTAATTCCGTCAAATGATTTAAAGGTGAATGCTCAACACCTCGATGTAGGTCTTTCGCCATGCACAGATTACTGTAATGCTTTTTACTCTTCTCAAAATGCAACCCCAACTCCTTCATTAGCTGCTTGTGCCAGTGGTAATGCAGATGATGATGTATGGTTTGAATTTATTGCGACGAATGCCAGTACTACGATTAAGGTTGTTGGCAGTGGTAATTATGATCCTGCGGTTGAGTTATTCAATTCTTCAAATGTTCTATTAGCATGTAAAGATTCTTCAGGCTTAGGTTTATCGGAAGTAATAAATTCAACTAATCTTGTTTTGAGTCAACAATACTTCGTGAGAGTCTATCATAATCAAGTAGGGTCTGGTACAGGCGGCAGCGGACAATTCGGAATCTGTGTAAGTGCAACTCCAGCACCACCGATTAATGATAATTGCTCAAACGCTATTTCTTTGCCCGTTACTTCACCAACAAACTATACAACAGGAACACAAACTTATAATGCCACTGCGTCTGTAAATATTCCTTCTTGTTCTTTGGCAGGGACTTCTCCAGATGATGATGTTTGGTATTCATTTGTTGCAACCAATACAATAGAAATAATTAAAGTTTCTGGTGGAAATGGATTTGATGCTGTCATTCAATTATTGACTGGAAATTGTTCAGCTTTATCTGCTCTTCAATGTGTAAATTCTTATGGGAATGGACAGATTGAAACCATAATTGCAAATAATCTAGTTAAAGGTCAAACTTATTATATTAGAGTTTAT
>JANLRG010000842.1:0-1597 GCA_031361545.1 Bacteroidota bacterium | reverse complement strand
AAATGTCGGCTGAAAAAGCCTGCACTGATATGAAACGATTGGCTGAAAATCCAAGCAATTATTTAGCAGAAAAATGTGCCGTTGAATGTGTTTTTACTTTTAAAATAAAAGACGACAACGGCTGTATTATTGCCGTGCATCCTGATACCTACGGCTCGGCTGCTTTGCGCGATGAGCGGCTCTTGGAAGTGCAAAATATTATTGCCAATAAAGGGCTTATTCGCACTTTTGAAGCACATATTGAGGGTTTTACTTTCAAAATTAAAAATAATAACACCATTTTACTTGAAAGCACGACGACCGTGCCAACGGAAAGAGACGCTCATTTGCAGTTCCATCGCTGCATAGAGGCGGCGGCTGATGCCTTGCATTATCGCCCTATTGATGATGAATTTGGACGAGGTTTTAGCTTCGAAATAATGGTGTTTACTGAGGGCGGTGTTTCTGTATTGGCAAGGCATCCGAATTATTATCCTAATATTACCGCAAGAGATAATGCTCAAGAAGAATGCCGCCAATTTATCAGTCGGCATCATCTACGCATTGTAGCAGAGCAGTTGCCTCAAAAATATGGTTGGCAAATGCGGGGGTCGGACGAAGTAGTTTTACTCAATGCGATTCATTTATTTAAAAATAAAAAACAAGCTGCCGCTGCTTTTTATCGCGCATTATTGGGCACACAAGACGGTAGTCTTTTTAATAAAAAACAAGATTACACAGGCAAATGGACTTTCATCCTTTTGCAACGGCAGACCTACCCCATTGAATTGCCAGATGGTAGTTTTGAGACTGGTACAATAGATACGCCAATAGCCAGAAGTCCGCAATATTTCTTCAATGAAAGTGCATGTGATGATGCCATTGCTCAAATCCAAGAATGGGTCCAAACCATCCTGTATAATACTGAACTTGAAGCCATATTTGAAGACGCCGATTATAAAAACCTCTCGGCTGAAAATATATGGGCATTATTGACATCCGAAAATGCACAAGGTGCGCTGATACCCACGCAAGGGCAATTTATCAGTTTATTAAAAGATGGGGCAAGTGATGCGGTTTGGTTAGCAGCTGAGACGTATTATGACACAGCGGATGATGCACTGATTGATTTCGATGCTGTATTAAAAGCCGCTTGCGCGGATTCATTTGTTGATTTTGACGATAATGGTGGTTGTGCTTGTGGGTTTGAATTGCAAGATGTAGAGGGTCATCTCATCGCCACACACCCCATGCTTTATGAGCGCAAAAGTGACCGCTCACTCATACGCCGACACATCATGCAGACGGTATGCGCCAATATTTTTGATTTTGAAATTAACAAAATTATCGGCGCGTATCGCTTCGAGTTGAGGTGGAACACTTGCGATGAAAAAACAGTCGTGGTACTGAGGGGGGTGGAGAAACATGCTACGGAAACGGAAGCAGTGAAGGATTTTGATCAGGTTGTAAAATTGATTCGTTTAGGTTTGAGCAATGCTCAGGTTGAAAAAAACAACGAATATCCTTTCCGTTTTTGGATAAAATCATCCGATGGTATGCGTGTTGCAGAGTCGGCGATTGATTATGATACTGCTATTGAGCGCGACAATGCCTTTGA
>JANLRG010000821.1:0-6888 GCA_031361545.1 Bacteroidota bacterium | reverse complement strand
GAGCTATAATTGAAACGAAAGATGCTAACGTAATTTCTTCAATCGATAAAAATCAAATTACTATGTACTTACCCAAAGAAATGGTTTCTACAATTAATAAATTATTATGCGATCATCAAGTTGGAGTTTCTTCGATTGATGCTAAAAGAAAATTAGAAAACTATTTTTTAAAACTAATCAGCAATTGATGTTTCTTAAAAGTGTTTATAATGAATGTTTAAAAATAGCTTCTAAGCCAAGAAGCTATATTGGTGTTGGAGCTATTACACTAATTATTGGCGTGATATTATTTGCAATGAAGGTTGATGGGATGACATACATTTCATTTATCACCGCTCCATTTGAACAATCGCTTTCTTTTGTTGGGGAAATTTTGAACGGAAATTTAATGGCATTCATCATTCTGCAAATGCTCATCATCCACATTCCACTTCTTATTGCATTTGTGACTGGAGATTTAATTTCTGGAGAAGGCGCCATGGGAACAATAAGAATGATTTTGACTAAGCCCATATCTAGAACCGGAATTCTACTGTCAAAATATGTAGCCGGATGTTTATATACTCTTGGTGTATTGATGTGGATGGCCTTAATTGCCATCTTCGTCGGAAAAATAATGTTTGGAACTGGAGATTTAATGGTACTAAATAGCGATGGTCTAACTATAATACAAGCTAAAGATGTTGGAATACGATTTATATATGGATTCTCTGTAGCTTATTTGGCGTTGGTAATGATAGCAACACTATCACTAACGTTCTCTTGCTTTTCTGACAATTCAATTGGCCCGATTGTCTCTACGATGGGATTAATAATTTTATTTACAATTATTGGAACACTTGACGTTCCCGTTTTTGCAAAGCTTCAACCTTTTCTATTCACGACACACATGGCTGCTTGGAGGAATTTCTTTGAAGATCCAATTCCCTATGAAAAAATCAAGACTTCAATAGTAGTATTGACTGGACATATCATTCTCTTACTTTCTATTGCGATTTATAAGTTTAACAAGAAAGATATTCTATCATGAGAAAATTCATTCTCTTACTCTTAATTTTGAATTCAATTTTTTTTGAAAATAGTTTTTCTCAGATTAACAATGCTTCAGTTATTTTGAATTCCATCTATAAAAAATCACTTCTCGCAAAGGATTATTCTGCTAGTGCTCACATCAAAGTTGATCTTCCCTTTTTGAAAATGCTTCCGATCAATGCGACTATCTATTTCAAACAAAAGGATAATTTCAAAATCGACTCTAAATCAATTGCTATTCTGCCTCGACAAAGTTTTAATCAGCTTTCTAGAATGCTAGAGAATCCTTCCACCTATTCATCAATGATTCAATCAGTAGAACTCATCAGAAATATTCAAACAACTGTCATTAGTGTTATTCCTCTTTCCGACACAAGCGATTTAATACTCGGAAAACTTTGGATTGATATTGATAAAAAATTGGTTTTGAAGTCTCAACTAACGACTAAGAATAACGGCACAATATTGACTGAATATTTTTATGGTTACAATGCTGAGTTTGGACTCCCAGATCAACTAATTTTTACAGTCGATATTAAAAAATTCAAAATCCCCAAAAGCGTTTCTATCGACATCAACAATTCCTCTTCCGATAAAGTAAAAAAAGAAAAAACCGGAAAAATATTCATTACTCTCACTAACTATAAAATCAATAAAGGAATAGATGAGTCTGAATTTAAGCAGAATCCTAAAGAGAAATAAATTGAGAATTGAAAATTGAGGATGGAGAAATGAAAATGGAGAATTGAAAATTGAGGATTTAGGATTGAAAATAACTGTTGCGTCAAATTTATTTTTTTCATTCAACTATCTTCTTTATCCAAACAAATTTATCAGCTATAGCTTCTACGTATGAATGTCCGTAGAAGATTTATTGTTTTTATTGAATTTAAAATTATCAATTATCAATCCTCAATCCTTCTCATTCTTTATTTACTTTCAAAGTATGACCAAGTTTATCTCTTTTAGTAATTAAATAATTTTCATTGTGAATATTACTTTTAACTTCTATTGAAACTACTTGGGTGATCTCTAGTCCATAGCCAATTAAACCTGCTCTTTTTTTAGGATTGTTTGTCATCAATTTCATTTTCGTAATTCCCAAATCACGAATGATTTGTGCTCCCACGCCATAATCTCTTTCATCACTTTCAAATCCTAATTGCAAATTTGCTTCAACAGTATCTAATCCCTGCTCTTGTAATTTGTAAGCTTGCAATTTATTTAAAAGTCCAATTCCTCTACCTTCTTGATTCATGTAAACGATTACACCTTTTCCAACTTTTTCGATCATCTCCATTGCTGTATGTAATTGTGGTCCACAATCGCATCGGCATGATCCAAAAATGTCACCTGTAATACAAGACGAGTGAACTCTTACTAATATGGGTTCATCCTTCTCCCAGTTTCCTTTCACCAAGGCTAAATGTTCTTGGCCTGTGGTCACTTGCTTGTAAGCAACTAATTCAAAATCTCCAAAAATGGTTGGAAGCTTAACCTCGACTTGACGTTCTATTAAACTTTCTTTTTGTAAGCGATAGGCAATTAAATCTTCTATGGAAATAATGGATAGCTGAAACTTTTTAGCAATTTCCATTAGATCTGGTAATCGTGCCATTGTTCCATCTTCATTCATGATTTCAACTAAGGTTCCTGCAGGCGATGCTCCAGATAAGCGCGCTAAATCGATCGTTGCTTCTGTATGACCTGTACGTCGTAATACTCCACCTTTTTTTGCCTTCAATGGAAAAATATGCCCTGGTCTTCCGAGCTCTTCTGATTTTGTTGACGGATTAATTAATGCCTTGATAGTTTTAGATCGATCTGATGCAGATATTCCAGTCGTAGTTCCATAACCCCGAAGATCAACTGAAACTGTAAATTGAGTTTCATGGGATGAAGTGTTTTGACTAACCATTAGAGGTAAATTTAATTCATTGCATCTTTCTTCAGTTAAGGCAACGCATATAAGTCCTCTACCATGAGTAGCCATGAAATTGACAATTTCCGGAGTAGAATTTTCAGCGGTCGTTATAAAATCCCCTTCATTTTCCCTATTTGCATCGTCCACAACGATAATCACTTTTCCATTCTTCAAATCTTTAATGGCCTCTTCAATGGAGTTTAGCTTAAACATAACTTAAATTATATAGGCGCAAAGTTAATAAACTTACCTGTTCCGGAATTTTTTATTTCAATTGATACTAATCACGCGCTTATGACTGTGGAACTTACATTACTTTTCATGTCAGCTCCTTTCAATTTTCAATAAAAAAGGAGAAATACAAATCCAACAGTAATAAATTTACGTTTATGTTTCATATGTAAGATTCAAAGAAATTTGCTCAACGCTTCGCTTCGTTTTAGGTTATCATTGTATTCATAACCTAAACAATCAGCATATGGTTTAACTGCAACCCCGTAAGGTTGTGACTTCAAAAGATGGTAAACCCCGTAAGGTTTCCATCTTTTGATATTTTATACCAAATGGATCTAGACGTGAACAAAAATTAATTTTTTATTTTTTCCTTTTCTTTCGCTCGAAATCTTTTAAATAAATCTGAAAATTCATTAAAATCTTTTCTGTAAAAAACACCCAGACCTTGCGTATAGGGTGACTGAGAATAATTGATAATATTGTCTGCATTGGAACGATTAAATCCTTTAATCTTAAAACGTCCATCTTCACTAACTTTAAATTCGGCATTGAAATCTCCAACAACAGAACTGGTACCATAACTTTGTGTAGTGTTGTTTAAGTAGCCAACATTTCCTTCAAAAGTCAGACGATCATTTAAAACAGATTTGCTTAATAGCAGTTGATATTCTTCGCTGCTATAGGTGTCTTTCGGTTTAAAATTTACACCGATATTAACCACTTTATTAAATTGCCCCAACCAATTACTTACCTGATTACTCAAAAGTTCACTGGCACTAGCTCCTGCTCCTGCTCCTGCATCCAAACGTCCCACTTGTCCAGCGCCTGATTGAGGAACGAATTGGTTTAGTACCAAAAGCCCAAACATTTGCTTATTAATTTCTTGTTCAGAATTTAAAAGCGATTTTACTAATCCTTCCGCAGTTGGGTCTAACCCTTTTACATTTATTTCATAAGTAATTGTTGGGTTTAATAATTTATTCGTCAAGAATAATCTGCACTCCACGGGAAGTCTTCTTTTATAACTACTATCTGCAAGCAAGTTATAGAGTGAAGAAGTGTAAAGGATATAGGTGGCTGAAATATCTACATTAGCATCGTATGGTTCGCCAGCCCATGTAATTCTACTACCATTATCAATCGTAAATTTTTTATTGATTAAATTTTGTAAAGTAAATAAATAGTCACCATTTTCAATTGTATAAGTTCCATACATGTTGAAATTACCTGCCGTATTAATATCCAATCTCAAACTTCCTGTTCCTGTTCCCGATATTACGTCACCTATTTTTTGGTCAAAAATAATATTGATTAAAGCATTTGGATTCATGTCAAGATTCATATTCAATTTTACGCCAGACAAATCTACGTTCGACCCTTTAGAAACTTTTACTGTTGAATCTTTGCTTTTGTCAACGAACCTAATGTATCCACTTTGACTTAAATTACTCGAAGCATTCAGAGGAATGTTTACTACAGTTCCTTTTTCAGGGCTCATGGAAATATCCATATTCATATTTTCGAGTGGACCATAAAAATGTGCATAGCCTGTTCCATTGGCAATTCCATAGTACAATGAATTATCCTGTTCAGTTGTGTTCAATATTTGAAAACGATTCGCATCCATTTCAACATCAAACCTAAAATCTTTAAAAAATTGATGAGTCACTTTACCATTCATTGATGCCTGATTATTATTGTCATCATTTATAATTAAGTCTTTCAATAAAATATCATTGTCTTTCACTTTTAATTCGGAAGTAAAACTATAATGTGTCTGCAAATAATTAATCAAGAAACTCACTTTATTCAGACCAATGGTTCCATTAAGCAATGGCTTTTTAAATGACCCAGTCAAATGCAAATCTGAACTTACTTTCCCATACATATTTGTAAAGATATCGCCGACATAACGCTCAAGTGGATGTAAGTACATGTTATCTAAATTAATCGTATAATCAATATTGTCAACATCTTTAGAAAGCAAATAATCTCCTTTGATATCAATAATTTTCGCCGAGCCTTTAGTGGCAACGATGGCAGATGAAATCATTTCTTTTTCACTATTGTAAACTGAATTGATGGACGTATTTCCAATCGTGTCTTTATTAAGAGTGAAGGTGTTAATCAACAAATTTGTTTCTAATTGTAATTTGTGGTACACATCGGAGACATGAATTTGCCCACTCATAACTCCACCAAGAAAATTTTGATCTGTTTTCGCAAGGGTATTGAAATGATCCATGCCGAAATTTCCTAAAGTGATATTTAATTTATCGCTTGGATTTTTACTTACTCTTCCATCAATTTCAACTGATTCGATTCCTTTTCTGAATGCTAATTTCGTTACATCGATTTGACTAGTATCAAATGCGATTTGATTTGTTTTATCTAAAATCCAACTTTGTTTCTCGATCACAAGTAATGAGCTATCAACAGTTAATTTAAATTTAGACGCACTTTCAAAACCAAGATTTCCGATTATTCTTCCACGATTTTTATAAATTTCCGAGTCTGCTAAATAAATAGCATAGGAGATTTTATTGTTTGATGCAGTTGCTTTAATCTGCGGCTCCTCAATAATCGAAATAGAATCATTTCCTGATATCCGTTTTGATTTTGAAATCATAGACAATTTTGTTCTATCAGCATTAATTGACAGTGAAAGATCCTGAAAGTTCAATCCTTTATAACGGACATATTCTGTCAATAAATTTAATTGGAAATCATATTGTTTACTATTGAAATGGCCCGCGATATTGGTGTTAGGAGCAAAATCCCATGAAGGAAGAAAATTTTCAGTAATTACATTCAAGTTTTTTAATCGAATGTTATAAGTGAAATTTTGGTTAGAGGAAAAAGATTTTTTCGGCAATATTACAGTCGGCAAATAAAGTGGGATAATTTCTCTGAAGGCATCAGTAAGAGTAGCAAATTCGAAAATTCCTTTACAGTGCATGTCAAAGTTATCGGAAAGAATATCAACAGTTCGAATTAAGTTTTCTGTTTGAGAATTTAAACTGATGTTGTTGATGTGATATAATTTTTTCCCAGCTTGAAAATTTGTATTCGTAATTTGAATTTCCCCGACTATATTATCTGGTCGATTACCAACGAAGTGTGTGGTTATATTTGTTTGAAGAACATTTCCTCCTTCAATTTTAAACAAGTTTAAGGTGTCCAATTGCGCTCTTCTGACATTCGCTACAAAATCAAATACTGGAAGTTTCTGATTGTAATCAATTATTCCATTGAAATCAAAATCAACATTGGGTTCATTAACAGATATCGATCCTTTAAAAAGTTTCTTGGCAAATTTTCCATCAACATCTATCTTGCGGTAGATATAATTCTTATATGACAAGGCTTCTATATTTCCATTTATTGAGGCATTCAAATCATTAAAATGCAATCCAGATCCTTTCACATCCAAGCTCATTGTTACTCTACCAAGATCTGGTAATTTGGCAATTACTCCAGCATTGAATTGCGAGGAGGCAATGTGTCCACTAAAAGAAGACGCCTCTGTTTCCTTGTTGTACTTCAAATTTAAATCGGATGTAATTAAACCTAAATCTGTTTTGATAGTACCATACGCAACAAAGTCATTGTAAAACCCATTGAATTTACCTTTGAAAATGACGGTACCTAGTGGTCTCAAATTTTCAGGAACTTCAAGATGTTTGTTTTCATCAAAT
>JANLRG010000798.1:0-1046 GCA_031361545.1 Bacteroidota bacterium | reverse complement strand
TTCAACAAAACCCGTATTACCTTCAAATTCGGCTCATTTGCAAGTTAGAGAAGCCTTGAAAGGCTTAAAAACGAACCTTTCTGTTGACATTTTAAATGCCCGAGACGAAAGAATATGAACTTATTTTTTGACACATCAGCGTTAGTTAAATACTACATTCCCGAAATCGGCTCAGATAAAGTAGAACGACTTGTTTCTGATTTATCTAACACCATTTGGCTTTCAGAACTTTTGAAAATTGAATTTTATAGTGCCTTATTTCGTCGCTTGCGAAACAGAGAACTCACTATTTCTCAAGTTCAAACCGCTATCTCTGGCTTTGAAACTTCGATTCAACCGTTTCATATTCAGCCACTTAACTCATTAGTTTTAAAAGAAACCGAACAGTTTTTGAAAACAGAAGGCATGAATTTTCCAATTCGCACCTTAGATGCGCTTCATTTTTGCTCTTTCACACTCATCTCAGAACCTGATTGGGCTTTTGTAACGGCTGATACCCCTTTCGCTAATTTTGTTTCGGAATTGGGATACCGAGTAATTAATCCAATGTCTGCCGATTAAAAAATAATTACTTCTAAGAAATACAACTTTAAAGCAAGGAAAAACTATGTTTCCTATGTGGCTCTGTGTTCCACCCCCGCAGTATTTACTCCTTTTGAAAACTCACTAAAACCGATTTATCCGCTATCAAAATGGGCGCATCATAAATGGGTATATTTTTAAAAACATATTTATTATCCGTTTTAGTCCAATCTGTTGCCGCCATTTCATACACGGCACCCGTCAGTATATCCACATAAACAGGCACATCAAAATTGCCATTTAAGATGGTAAAAGTCAGATTTTTAGGTGTGTTCACATTGGTCGGAATGTACTCATCGTTCCAAATCGTGAACACTTGTTTTTTACTTGTTTTATGGGTATAACCATAAACAGAAATACTTCTATCCGTTCCTTTATTGTACTTTACTTCGTTCTTCTCAATCTTGGTATTGGTATTATGCGTATCATGTAAATTATTGATTAGCAATAAATTATCATCAAAA
>JANLRG010000768.1:0-2469 GCA_031361545.1 Bacteroidota bacterium | reverse complement strand
TTTGACGGTACTCTAATTGCTTTAAATGCGATGCCTTTTAATATTAGATATTTTTCCCCTTTTCCACCTATGGTAAAGACTTCTGATGGTGGACTTTTAGTGCCTGATTCTTCTTTCGTCACTAAATTGGATAGCAATGGTAAGTTTGTATGGCGTAAAATAGCCACTTTTAGCAATAGTATACCAGGTGGTCCTTTTCCTTTTGGTCCTTATAATTATTACCTGATGGCAGGTACCACTGCTAACGGAGGTTTTATAGCGATTCAAAATAACCCATCTAAAAAATCTCTAACTGTCAGAAGGTATTCATCTGATTGTATTCTACAAACCACTTCTATTTGGTATTATGAGAATACGGTTGATTATCCTTTTATGATTAGAACAGATAAAGGTGGCTATCTCATAGCAGGTAACACAATGGGCACTAAAGTCCGCCTTATAAAATTTGATGAAAACGGCTATATCTATCCTTATTTTATAAAAGGCAATGTCTTCAGCGATAGAGACAATAATTGCAGATTATCGGGCAACGATATACCCATTCAAAAGGTGGTTATGGTTGCTAAAAGGGTAGGATTTCCTGATGTATTGGCTATGACGGATACTTTGGGTAAATACAATTTGAATGTAGATTTTGGCACTTATGAGGTCAGTATCGTGAATCCGAACAGATATATGGATCCATGCACCCCCTCAGTATTGAAGACAATTAGCACTACAAATACGCTCGATTCTGTTGATTTTGCTTTGAAATCGACTATATTTTGCGGCGTTATGCAGGTAGATGTAGCCACGCCGCGTTTAAGACGGTGTTTCAATAATAATTATACTGTCAGTTATTGCAACAAAGGTTCAGCTACTGCATTGGGTGCTTATGTGAATATTACTTTGGATTCTCTTTTAGAATTTGTATCAGCCGATAAATCCGTTGCCTCTAAAACAGGGCGTACTTATCGATTCAACTTAGGCGATATGGCTATCAATGATTGCCGAACTTTTGATATAGTAGCTCGGGTTCGGTGCGGCGATTCTACCCGCTTAGGTCAGACGATATGTGTGGATGCGAAGATATTTCCTGACACCATTTGTAGCGTGGATAATACGCTTTGGACGGGTGCTAACCTCGTTGTGAATGGCTCATGTCAAGGCGATTCGGTGGTTTTTCAAGTGCAAAATACGGGTAAAGTAGCCTCCACGCCTTCATTATCAGTAGTTGTGGAAAATGCCAATCCTGTAGCTTTTAACATTGCATCTTTAGCAGTCAATGGTGTTTTTACTAAGAAATTCCCTTCAAATGGCAACACTTGGCGCATGGTTGTGAATCAAGTCCCGAATCATCCACGCTCCATTCAGCCGACGGCTTTTGTAGAAGGATGTCGTAGAAATCAAGCAACGCCTTTCGTAACTGGCTTTGCTGCGGGTTATGCCAACGATGATTCAAATATATCGGTTGATACGGATTGCCAACCCATTATTGGGGCTTTTGACCCGAACGATAAAGTCGGCTATCCTTTGGGCAGAGGACTGACTAAAGGGGTGAATCAAAATCAAGACATAGAGTACATGATTCGCTTTCAAAATACAGGCACTGATACGGCTTTTACAGTCGTGATACGCGATACCATAGATGCCAATCTCGAAATTAAAAGCATAGAGTGGGGTGCGAGCAGCCATAAATATGTGGCTGAAATATATGGTCAAAACATCTTGAAATTCACATTCGACAATATCCAATTGGTGGATAGTTTTAAAAATGAACCTAAATCAAATGGCTATGTCAAATACCGCATCCAACAGAAAAAAGATGTGGCTTTTGGTACGAAAATTCAAAATTCCGCAGGCATTTATTTCGATTTCAATGACCCTGTTTTGACTAATAAAACCTTGCATACGGTGAGTAAAAATGTTGTGTCAGCCATTATTGACCTATCAAAGACTTCATATCCAACAGTGAAAGTCTATCCGAATCCAACAACAGAAACCATGTTTTTTGAATTGATGGACACCCCCCTCAGTATTAAAGGCATAAACAGTAAAACGACCTTTGAATTGTATGATATGACAGGCAAACGCGTCAATGAAGAACAATTTGAAGGCAAAACATTTGAATTTCATAGAAAATCCATTCCACCAGGCGTTTATCTCTTCAAAATGACGGCTGATGGTCAGATAGTGGGGACTGGGAAGTTGATGATTCAATAAGACATACTTTTTATTCTGTATTAAAAAAAAGCCGTTGTTCTATTTTGCCAATAGAACAACGGCTTTTTTTTAAATGACCCCCTCAGTATTTTGTACTTTATATCACCTTTTAGCTTCATCTATCGCCTTCAAAATATTGTTCAATCCTTTAATCAATTTTTCGGACGTATCCCAACTATACCCAATCCGAATATACCGAGCATCTGTTTCAAACCAATGCCCTCTGCCAAGGTAAGTCGCATATTTATTGAGTAAAATATCGTGAAA
>JANLRG010000701.1:0-1742 GCA_031361545.1 Bacteroidota bacterium | reverse complement strand
ATAGCCACTGGGGCAGTTATCGGGGCTATCAACTATTGCGTACATTTCTGCAACATCTCTATAAATCCATAATAATTTTTCAGTCAATTCAATTTGTTGAATCAATTCGACTTCTGGCGAATCATCGCTAATTATCCTTTCTATAAAGTTTGGGATATTGCCAATTCCTAAATCCTCCAACTTGTTGTTCAGTTTGGTTTTAAGATAATTGACTAAAATAAATTGGAATAGTTGGTACTTTTTTTCTTCATTATTCATATTTCTTTCATTTAATGGATGAGATAAAGGGTTTTCAGATATTGTTCGTGCTTGACTTCTTAATGCTGGATTATTTGCAAGCAATAAATTATAGATATTAAGCCTTCCTGTGTTGGTATTAACACCTGTTAAACCAAAATTATCAGAAGAATTGCGTAGTAGAGTTTTAATGCTACTCAAAGTTAGATTTGGCGTTTGCGATAATAATAATGCAATTGCCCCACTAACAATGGGTGCAGCAGCAGAAGTGCCACCCATACTACGAGTTCTGGTACTTCTACTACTTATATTTAAAGACCATATTTTTTCTCCGGGTGCTACTATAGTAACTTTATTACCAACGTTTGTCTTAGGTGTTTTCCTGTCATCAATTTTAGATGATCCTGCAACTATGATTATTTCGCTCTCACTTGTTCCCGGAAATACAGTATCTATATTGAAATTGTCGTCTCCTGCTGAAAAAACACACACAATATTATCAAAAGCTAAGGCTCTGAGGGCTGTTTCGAGGGCTGTATGAGTGCCTAAGCGGCTTTCAGGACCCCAACTATTATTAACTATTTTAGCACCATTCTCTGCAGCCTTTTGCAATGCTCTAAGCATAAAATCATCTTCATCCTCAGCACCAAATGCTTTAATAGCCATTATTTTAACTTTAGCTATACCAGCGGCATCTAAATTATTATTAATGATTGAGCCAATCACGCCAGCTACGTGTGTACCGTGACCATTCCTATCAATAGGATTTTCATCGCCTGCTACTATATTGAAGCCATAATTTCCCGTTACAGGGTTTCGCCACATATTTTGATTGATGTCACTGTGATTGTAGTCAACGCCACTATCAATCACCGCCACTACAATGCTCCCGTCTCCTTGTGTTATATCCCAAGCAAAATTGGCTCTCACTCTATCTAAATGCCATTGGTCATTATATCGAGGGTCATTTGAACGGGCGTGCAAGGCATATTTATTAGCAAAGTGAGCAAACTCTATAAAATCTAACTCTTGCAATTTTTTAAGCACTTTTACATCATCTACGCCCTCCTTTAAAACGATTTTCCAAATCCTGTATAACTTCTGCGTATATTCATTTTCATTGGCAGAACTTTGCATCATGCCAGCAGTTTGAGTACTATCTATCTTCTTTTTATTTGATTGAGTAGTATCAGGCTTCGGAGAACTCGATTGAGTAGCATTAGGCTTCGGAGAACTCGATTGAGCGTTGAACTTATCTTTCTTTAAATCATAAAATTGATTTTCATCTAAGACACTTTCAAATACCCTAAAGCCAAACTCCTTGAGAATAGGAATTAAACTTTGGGGTCCCGTTTGTAAATCTTTGAAGCAAACAAATATGTTTTTCATTGTAAAATAAGGGTTTTTGAAATATTGAAATAACCTTGCATTTCGCAATTATCAGTATTCTATTGAGAAACGATAACTGCTTGTTATTTATTAATACCAAAACTCGTAAAACCTTA
>JANLRG010000649.1:0-12195 GCA_031361545.1 Bacteroidota bacterium | reverse complement strand
TTTATTTAGTTGTTTAATTAATTCTTCTTGATTGATTCTTATTTTATCTGGACGAATTAAAAATAAATAATCAATTATTTTTTGTTCTGGAAGCAAAGCTCCCCTCGAACATTTGTTACTAATTAAATTATATCTATCCTCATCTTCATTTAAATATTCATAAAATGAAAATGTATGATCTTCCATTCGTTTATTATTATAGACTGAATAATTATCTTTTTTCCCCAATTCAATATTTAATGCTTTATTTAATTCATGACACAAGCGATAGTCTCTGTTCTGACAAACTAAACCGATTACAATAAAATCGTAATCACCTTCATTCGATAATGTACCTACTGTTTTTGCCATAATCAAGCATATTAATTATGCTGAACGAGAAGTTTGGTTTGAAGCTGCTGTTTTCCATCTTCAATGGAAATTAAATAAATGCCGTCAACAAGGCCTTTTAATGGAATGGTAAAAGTATCATTTTCTTTGTGCAATGACAGAACTAATTTCCCTGAATAATCGAAAATCTTTACAATAACGGAGTGGACAGATTTTGGTAATGAGACTTCAACTCTTTCTATAGCTGGATTAGGGAATATTTTGATGGCTTCTAATTCATTGCTCTGAACTTCATTTGATAAATTACAGAGCGAAGAATCTGAAAATGCAGTTGTACTAACAATTACTACAGACGAAATTTGTGCGATTGTATCGGTGAAAGTTTGAAAGGAGACTGTGTCTCCAGTAACCGACTCACTAATTTCATTTAAACCTATTGCGGAAGTTGAACACAATGAATCACTGAAATTGAATCTTCCAAAAGTGACATACGAATTTAAATCATCTGTCCGAACATAATTCCCTGTGAAAAGAATGTCACCATTAAAATCAATTTTCACCTGATTAATTTTCCCACCATAAGAATTGCCGAAACTCGTTTGATCGAGAACGTTACCCATCGGATCAAGCTTTATTACAAAAGCATTGATGTCGGTAATCGTGTTCCTGATAGCTCCTGATACAATGATATTGTTCAACGAGTCAACAGTTACAGCATACGGAAAATTGTTGGCCCCACTTAGAAGCTTTGCCCAAAGAATATTTCCAACACTATCAATTTTTAAAATGAGGGAGTTGTCATTCATCGAAGTGGCGGGTCCTTTACTTTTTGCTACGATTACATATTCGTTTTGACGAGTTGCTGCAATGGCTTGAATAGATTCATATCCGGAAATTGGAAATACTACGGACGAAATTAATGCACCGCTGCTACTAACTGACAAAAGAGTCATGTTAAATTCGTTGGTTGTAGAGTCTAGAGAATTACCTGCCAAAAGATAGTGACTTCCATGTTTGAGAAAAAAATTACAATTCTCATCGCGCGTACTTCCATAAGTTTTTTCCCAAATTACATTTCCGGTGCTATCGGTTTTTATAAGATAAAAATCATTTTGACGAAAATTAAAATTGAATGCAGTGCCTGCTAGCAAATAGCCGCCATCTGTATCTTTCAAAATTTTATAAATCTCATCATCCTGTAATTGATTCCCGATTCGTTTGCTCCACAATTTGTTTCCGAGACTATCCACCTTAATCAAAGAGATTTCTTCATTGCTGATGGTGTCATTAAAAGTTATTCCACAGATAACTAATGTGCCATCTTGATTTCTGATTAAATCGGAATTGGAAGAGTTAAATTCAATTTGATCTTTATAAGTTTTTTGCCAAACAACATTTCCGTTTACATCTGTTTTGATTAGTCCACATCTATTGTTGGTATTGGTTTCGACAGTTCCGCAAATGTAATATCCACTTTCTATAGCCGTTATAGAATTTCCTTCTCCTTTAGTATAAACCCGTTGAAGCTGTGCTTGTACTAGAACAACTGATAAAAATAAATTTAGCGTAAAAAAGATTTTCATAGCAACAAAAGTAGTAGAAATATTTATCCGTTATCAGTTATAATTTTCAATTTCACAAAGAGTTTTCTTTAATAATAATTATTAAAATCTCCATTTCCCAAACTTGTATTGAAGTGCGAAAAAATAATTGAAGAGAACGAGTATTGTTTCTTTGTCTTTTATTTCCGCTAAACATCTCGCCCAGCAAAACGAAATCCCAACCTTTGAACTTTGAACTTTGAACTTTAACCCTGAACCCTGAACCCTGAACCTTGAACCCTGAACCTTATTGTTTATTCCAACTTCATCTCCAAACAAATTTTTTCGGCAGCAATTTGCTCGGCTCTTTTCTTTGAAAAATCTTCCCCTCTAGCACGTTCTTCACCGTCAATCATCACCTTCACTCGTAACAATTTCTTTCCTCCATTTTCAACTTCATCAACTAATAAAAATTCAATAACTTTTTTCTCTCTTTGTGCCCAATTAATTAGTTTACTCTTGAAATTTTTATCTAGATTTTCCATATCTTCTAAATCGATATGATGTCGAACAATTCTATTCAAGATTAATTTGCGAGTAGAGTTATAGCCTTTGTCGATATAAACTGCGCCGATCAGTGCTTCAAAAGCATCACCATAGGCTGATTTATTTTTTGCAGCCGGATCGATGGAATTGATCATGAACTGGTCTATTCCTAATTTCAATGAAAGTTTGTTGAGGTGTTCTCTATTCACAATTCTACTTCTCATTTCAGTGAGGAAACCTTCTTCTTTATAAGGGAATTTTTTAAAAAGTAGTTCAGCAATTACAGCACCTAAAATCGCATCACCTAAATATTCTAACCGTTCGTTGCTCATTTTAGCTCCGCTCCGATGTTCAGAAGCAGTAGAGCGATGACGAAAGGCTAGATGATAAACAGAGAGATTGCCCGGTGTAAAGCCAAGAAGATTTCTTAACGAGTTAACAAATTTTCTGTCCTTGGTAAATATAAAATGGAATAGATTGATTACACTCAAGTGAAGTGTTTTTGGAATAAGACTTTATTCTCGGCAATATAATATTAGTTGTATTTTTTGAAAATGACAGAAGCATTGTGCCCGCCAAATCCAAATGTGTTACACATAGCGGCTCTGATTTCACGTTTCTGCGCTTTGTTAAAAGTCAAGTTCAGTTTTGGATCAAAAGCCGGATCATCTGTAAAATGATTAATTGTAGGAGGAACAATACTATGTACAATAGCGAGAATACTCGCAATTGATTCGATAGCCCCCGCTGCACCTAATAAATGTCCAGTCATCGATTTCGTAGAGCTGATATTTAATCGATAAGCATCTTCTCCGAAAATAGTTTGAATCGCTTTTATTTCTTGTGGATCTCCTATAGGTGTTGAAGTGCCATGAACATTTATGTAATCAATGTCGGAAGTTGTCATATCTGCATCTTCAAGAGCGGCACGCATTACATTCGCTGCGCCTAATCCATCAGGGTGTGGTGCAGTCATGTGATAAGCATCAGCAGACATTCCACCACCAACAATTTCAGCATAAATTTTTGCACCGCGAGCTTTCGCATGTTCAAGTTCTTCCAATATCAAACATCCTCCGCCTTCTCCCATAACAAATCCATCACGGTCAAGATCGAAAGGACGAGAAGCAGTTTTTGGATCATCGTTGCGGAGTGATAAAGCTTGAAGAGCATTAAAACCTCCAACACAAGTTTCGTTGACTGTCGATTCTGATCCTCCTGTTACAATCATCACTGCTTTATTTAATCGAATGTAAGTGAATGCATCATTAATAGCATTCGTCGATGAAGCACATGCAGATACTGTTGTGAAATTTGGACCTCTGAATCCGTAACGAATAGAAATATGTCCCGATGCAATATCGGCGATCATTTTAGGAATGAAAAATGGATTGAAGCGGGGAGTCCCGTCTCCTTTAGCAAACGCTGACACTTCATCCTGAAAAGTTTTTAGTCCACCAATTCCTGAACCCCATATTACACCAACGCGATCATGATTTACTTTTTCTAAATCAATTCCGCAATCTTTGATAGCTTGCTCGGCAACAACTAATGCATATTGTGAGAAGCCATCCAACTTTCTTCCTTCTTTTCGTTCGAAGAAATTGTTGACGTCATAACCTTTTACTTCACAAGCAAATCTGGTTTTGAATTTCGAAGCGTCAAATTTGGTGATCATATCACAACCACTAACGCCGTTAATCAGACCGTTCCAAAAATCCTGTACATTATTGCCTAAGGGTGTAAGAGCCCCAAGGCCCGTTACGACTACTCGTTTTAATTGCATTCCTGTGCTGGAATTAAGAAGTTTAAAAAAATTCAGATACCGGTAATATCTGGTGAAAAAAATAACATGACCGTTTCTTAAACAATCATGTTATTTTTTGAAGAAAAATTATTTTGCGTTTTTCTCGATGTAATCGATAGCCTGACCAACAGTGGCAATTTTTTCTGCTTGATCGTCTGGAATAGCGATGTTGAATTCTTTTTCAAATTCCATGATCAGCTCTACTGTATCAAGAGAATCTGCTCCTAAATCATTTGTAAAGCTCGCTTCTGGAGTAACTTCTTTTTCATCAACACCTAATTTGTCGATAATAATTGCTTTAACTTTTGCTGCAATGTCTGACATGATTAATCTTTTTTGTGATTTGTTTTAAATTGAGGTGCAAAGTAAAATTTATTCACGCCAAAATCAAAAAAATGAAACTGGCACCTAAACTTCTTTTCACCCTTTAGTGAATTATAATTGTTCTATTGATTTTGGTAATACACTATAATGTTACTTAATTTTTTGATTTGCAAAGTTATAGGTCAGAATAGACCTTTCCTTATTTTCAATGATTTCACGAAAATACAATTTTTTCTTTTTCGCCTGACTTATGGTAAAAACCATTGGATTAAATTATAAATCAATGCTGCCATTAAAGCGGAAACTGGTATGGTTAACACCCAAGCCCAAACCAATTCTAATGTTACTCCCCATCGAACGGCACTTATTCTTTTGGTAATCCCGACACCGATAATTGCACCCGTAATGGTATGAGTCGTACTAACTGGAATTTTATAATGCTGCGTTCCAAAGAGTGTGATGGCTCCTGCTGTTTCAGCGCTAAAGCCTTCAAATGGAGTAAGTTTTGTTACTTTTTGCCCCATCGTTTTTACAATCTTCCATCCCCCAAACATAGTTCCGCAGGCAATCGCTGTATAACAAGCGAATGGAACCCATTCAGGTAAATTCTTTGTCTCGGCAATTGCTCCGGTAGAAACCATGGCAGCGGCTATAATTCCCATTACTTTTTGAGCGTCATTTCCACCATGTCCTAAGCTATAAGCGGCAGAGGATAATAACTGCAATCTTCGAAAGACTCGATCAACCTTCGAAGGATTCATCTTTTGTACAATGTTAATTGTGATAACGGAAATGATGTAAGACATCAACATTCCTAGAACTGGAGCCAAAAGAATAAAATAAATGACAGGCATAATTTTATCAAGCTGAACAGCATTCAAGTGTCCGGCATTCGCTATTCCTGCTCCAGCAAAACTTCCAATTAATGTATGTGAAGAACTCGAAGGAATTCCCCACCACCAGGTTAAAAGATTCCAGATGATAGCCGCAATTAATCCAGCAAATACAACCGTCAACGTTATATATTCAGGTCGTACAGTCTTTGCTACTGTATCTGCCACCTTTAATTCAAAAATCCAATAAGCGATAAAGTTGAACATGGCTGCCCAAATTACCGCACTCAAAGGCGAAAGTACTTTTGTTGAAACTACTGTTGCAATTGAATTGGCGGCATCATGAAAACCATTGATGAAATCGAAGATGAGCGCTAAGACAATAATTACGATTAAAAAATTCGGCATAACTTTGTAAAATAAATTTTCTAATTAAGCTTGTTTAACAATTACGGATTCAATCACATTGGCTACATCCTCACACTTATCAGTCGCTGTCTCTAAAGCCGATAAAACTTCTTTTATTTTGATAATTTGAATGGCGTCTTTTTCATCTTCAAACAAACGTGCTACAGCATTATCAAAAATATCATCAGCATGATTCTCCAGACTATTGACGCGCACTAACGATTGTTTAATCTTAATCAGATTCTTCATATTTCTTAATCCTCCTATAGCAGAATTGATTTCTTCTGCTGATTGCAGAATCAGTTCCGCTAATTTGATCATCGCTGGGTGAATTGCATCAACTTTATAAAGTTCAATTCGCTTTGCCGATCCATGAATGTAATCGATGATGTCATCCATTGCAGACGCAAGTCGTTGAATGTCTTCTCTGTCAAATGGTGTAATGAATGTAGTACTTACTTCAGAAAAAATTTGATGTGTAATATCGTCGCCAACGTGTTCTAGTTTTTCTATTTCTCTTATTAAAGCCGATCTTTTTTCTCTTGAAGGTGTTGTTAGTGCTTCAATAAGTACTTTTGAAATAGCTACTAAATTAGCAGATGCTTGTTCAAATAGGGGATAGAATTTACGATCTTTTGGGACGAAATACTGTAAAATTGGATTGAGCGACATAGTTTTGAAACTTTGAAGATTAAAATAATGGAAGTGATTTATTTTTTGATAGAAGTGGAGTGCTTTTCTTCTCGCGGCCAAAGTAATGAAAATAATGGCGGACATTTTTAAGATTTTAAAAATATTCTTATCTGATAAATGTACATTTGTTCCATCTATGATTCAAATTGCCATTTTTGCTTCTGGTTCTGGTACCAATGCGGAAAATATTATCTCTTATTTCCAAAGCAACACTCTTGCAAGTGTTTCTCTGGTTGTTACCAATAATCCCAAAGCTGGTGTCATAGTCAGAGCGCAACGACTGAATATTCCAGTCTTGGTTTTTACAAAAAAGGAGCTATCGGATCCAACCTTGATGCTTCACACTCTTTCAGAAAAAAATATTGAATTTATTGTTTTGGCGGGCTTCCTTTTGCTCGTTCCTGAACGATTAGTTTCGGCTTTCGAAAATAAAATTATTAATATTCATCCGGCACTTTTACCTGATTTTGGTGGAAATGGATTTTATGGTCAGCTTGTCCATCAAAAAGTAATAGACTCAAAATGTATGATGAGCGGAATTACTATTCATTATGTCAACAATGAATTCGATAAAGGCTCCATCATTTTTCAAGCAGCATGTCACGTAGATAAAAATGAATCGGTTGAAAGTCTTGCTGAAAAAATACATCACTTGGAACAAAAGTATTTTCCTGTTGTCATTGAAAAAATAATTTCACAACTTTTGAGCCCATGAATAAAAAATTAAATCTTTACTCTCCTCGACTGTGTTATATTTTTTTATTTCTAGCCGTCTTACTGGCTGGTTCCGCTGAATTATTTCAGCATCGTCGTGAAGGGAAAGGCAAAGCGCAAGTAATTGCAGCAGAAGAAAAGTTGTCTAAATTAAAAGGACAGATGATTGAGGCGCTCAATCTATTAGAAGCGGTAAAAACAGAGGAAGAATACCATAATTTTTTTATTCATAGTGGATTTGAAAAAACCGGATTTAGCTTTTTTATTACAAAAGAAAATAAAGTAATTTATTGGTCCGATAATGAACCTGTTGTTGGGAATGCCTATTTCAATGGAACATCTATGGGAAAATTTATCGCACTTCCCAATGGCGACTTCCTCGCCTTTTCTAAAACTGTAAATGGAAAAAAATATTCGGGGCTCATCTTACTCAAACATAATTACGATTACGAAAATAAATATTTGGTCAATGAATTCAATCCCTCCATTGGATTATCGGCGGCTTTTACAATGGCCAATACTGGAAATCTAGTTTTTCATTTACCTGATGGTTCTGTTGGCTATCATCTGAATTATGATATTGGTAATGAGTCTGGAAATTCTATTCCAAATATAATTTATTTGTTCGCTCTCGTTTTTGCATTAACCTCGTTCTTCATTTTAATTCGGTTGTTATTCCAAAAATCATTTTTATATGGACTTGTCGGAATTGCAATTTTTTGGGCTGTTCGTACGCTGTTAATTATTTTCAGAATTCCTGACGAATTTTACAGACTACCACTTTTTAGTCCGCAACTTTACGCCTCGTCTTTTTATTTCAACTCATTAGGTGACTTTGTGATCAATGCATTTGTATTATTAATTGTAGCGATTAATTTTTACTTGGCTGTTAGTAGAATACCTAATAAGTTTTTCTTAAAAATGATGATGGCAATTGGTATTGTCACAATCGCGTTTGCATTTCATCAACTAACATCCGGACTTATTATTAATAGTCGAATATCTTTTGATGTGAGTTCGGCGTTAAAATTAAATCAATTTAGTTTATGGGCTTTTCTTTGCTTTGCGATTTTGGCTTGTGCTTTTTTGATTTTTTTGGCCGCAACACTTAAGTATTTTTTCAACTATAAAATTCATGCAAAACATGTTTGGTTGGCAATTGCTCTTTGCTCGGCTTATGCTGCTCTCGATCTAAAAAGTTTAAATCAATTTAAAGAGCATGAAGAACGGAAACAGCTTGCTCAAAAAATTGGTGTTAGACGAGATCATGTGGCGGAATATTTATTTGATGAGGCAAGAAAAAAAATGCAGAATGATACAACATTGACGGAGTTGATTGACAAAAATCAAAATGTATCTGCCTACATCATTCAAAAATATCTTACAGGGTATTTGGCTCGTTTTGAAAGTACCATTTATGTTTTTTCTGCTGAAGACGATTTGAAACAAAACAAAGGACTTTCGCTTGCTAATTTTAAATATAAAGCGCGACGAGGAAAATCAACAGGTGAAAATAACCTCTATTTTATCAGCAGTGAAACGGGCAGATCTTCTTATCTCTCTTTTATCCCATTAGGCAACCCAGAAGTCTCTGTCTTTACTTTGGTCATCGAATTTAACGGGAGGTTCTTGCAATCAGAAGAAGGGTTTCCAGAATTATTTATTAGTGGTAGATCTAATGACAATTATTTTCCGGAAGAATATTCCTTCGCTAGATATAGTGCCCACTCCTTGATTTATGAATTTGGAAGTTATACTTACTCACTCACAGATAAAGATTTTGAAAACGATAGCATTGAATTTTCATTTACCGATTTACATGGATTCAGTCACATGGTTTATCGAGTAAACGAAAACTCCTCCATAATTGTAAGTAAACAAAATGAAAACCTCTTTACTTTATTAACCCTGTTTTCTTGGATGTTTGGTTTTATTGGAATCACAGTTTTAATCATTTATTTATTTTCGTTTTTATTTGACAGTGATAAGTTTTCATGGAACCTTACTAGAAGAATTCAAGTTTCTGTTGTCTCAATTGTGGTGTTGAGCTTTATACTCGTAGGAGCTGGAACAGTTATTTATATCGATAGAAAATATCAAGAGGATGAACGCAAAAGTATTTCTGATCAAGTAAATGCTTTGTGGTTTATGATTACTGAAAATGCTATGCCTTTTTTTCAAACTGTTTCTCAAAATGATTTGGAAAACAGTTTGACGGAAATCGTCAATAACACAAATATTGATTTCAACTTATTTGATCCTTCTGGAGAATTGCTTTTTTCGTCTCAGCCAAAAATTTACGACCAAAATATTATTAGTCGACGGATGAATCCCGAAGCGCTTTTTGAAATTAAAAAAGCTCAGCTTACTCAATTTATTCATCCGGAAAATGCTGGTAATCTAAAATATATTTCTGCTTATGCACCTTTAACAGATCAATCTGGAAATATAAAAGCTTACTTAAGTTTGCCTTATTTCGAAAAACAAAACGAACTCAATAAAGAAGTCTCTGGTTTTTTGTCGGCGCTTTTAAATATCTATGTTCTTCTTTTAGCAATTGCTGTTCTTCTTACCGTCATCATTTCATCTCGAATCACAAAACCACTTTTATTGATTCAACAAAAAATTTCTAAAATCCGTTTAGGTTCTGTCAATGAACACATCGCTTATCAACGTAACGATGAAATTGGCCAACTTGTTCAAGAGTATAATCGGATGTTAGATGAATTGTCTAGCAGCGCCGATAAATTAGCAAAGAGTGAACGTGAATTGGCTTGGCGAGAAATGGCAAAGCAAGTAGCACACGAAATTAAAAATCCGCTCACGCCAATGAAACTTTCGGTGCAACATTTGCAACGAACATTGCAACAGAAAAACGAAGCAGACAAAGCATTTGTCGATCGAATTTCAACCACGCTCATCCAACAGATAGATACGCTATCAAATATTGCGACAGCCTTTTCTGATTTTGCACAAATGCCCAATGCTAATCCTAAAAGTATTCATGTCACCGAAATTTTGGTACCGCTGGTAAATCTTTATCGGGAGATCCCTGAACTAGAAATTGTCGTCAATAATCAATTTGAATCTGACTTAGTGCTGGCTGACAAAGATCATTTGAACAGAATTTTTTCTAACATTCTGAAAAATGCTTTGCAGTCTATTCCTGACGATCGAATAGGTAAAATTGTAATTGATGTTAGAAATAATGGAAATGATATTCAGATAATCATAACTGACAATGGAATTGGAATTTCTGACGATAAAAAAGACAAAATATTTATTCCCAATTTCACAACTAAGTCGAGTGGAATGGGATTAGGATTGGCCATGGTTAAAGACTTAGTTGATCAATCGGGCGGAACAGTTTCGTTCACTACCCAGGAAGGGGAGTGGACTTCGTTTATCGTTTCGCTGCCAACAGCCGGCTGAAAAATTCAGATGTAATTTTTGTTTACACATTAGTATCTTTGCCGAGTCAAAAGTTGAGTAATTAATAAGAAAAAGGAAGGCCGACTAGTTTAAATAGTTAATGAAAAATAGTTTAAAAGAAAAAAGTATGAATCGCCCGATACGAGTATTGATTGCTAAAGTTGGATTAGATGGCCACGACCGAGGAGCAAAAGTAATCGCTTCTTTTCTTCGCGACGCAGGAATGGAGGTCATCTATACTGGTCTTCGTCAAACTCCCGAAATGGTGGTCAATGCAGCTTTGCAAGAAGACGTTGATGTAATTGGTATCAGCATTCTTTCTGGAGCACACATGACGGTTTTCCCAAAAATTATTGACCTGATGAAAGAGAAAAAAATTGATAACATCTTAATTACAGGCGGAGGAATTATTCCCACTGACGACATGAATAAACTGAGTAATATGGGTTGCGGAAAGTTGTTTCCTCCAGGCACCGACACAAAAGATATTGTTGGATATATACAATCAGAAGTTAAAAACCGTAGAAAAGACATTCACATTTAATTGAAAAATATGTACACGAATATTCTCTCAGAAAATAAAAATCATACTTGTGTAATTACAGTTAACAGACCTGACAAACTTAACGCGCTCAATTACGATACAATTCAAGAAATTGGAAAGGCTGTTGCTGCGGCTGAAAATGACGGTAATGTTTATGGAATAATAATTACTGGCAGTGGTGTAAAAGCATTTGTTGCAGGTGCAGATATTTCTGAATTTTCAAAATATTCTGTTGAAGAAGGAATGAAGTTGGCGTCAGACGGACAAAAAGTTTTTAAGTCAATAGAATTGTGCACTAAACCAGTGATAGCGGCTGTCAATGGTTTTGCACTTGGCGGAGGTTGCGAATTGGCGATGAGTTGTCACATGAGAATTGCGTCAGACAATGCGAAGTTTGGGCAACCAGAAGTGAAATTGGGATTGATACCGGGCTATGCAGGAACTCAACGATTAGTTCAACTCATAGGTAAAGGTAAAGCAATGGAATTATTGATGACCGCCGATATGATAGGAGCAGAAGAGGCTAAGACGTTAGGTTTAGTGAATCATGTTACTACACCGGACCAATTGATGTCAAAAGTTACTGAACTTTTAGAGAAAATTTATGCTCAAGGACCAACAGCAATTTCTGGAATTGTGCGTTGCGTGGATGCTTTTTTTGCGGATGGAATTGACGGAGCAGCTTGTGAAATAATGGAGTTTGGAAAATGTTTTGGAACTTCAGATTTTATTGAAGGCGTAGATGCCTTCCTCAATAAACGAAAAGCCGATTTTAGAAAAAGTAGTTAATAATTGGAGTATTGTTGATTTAATTTTTTATCAAATTCACAATTCACAATTCACAATTCACAATTCACAATTCACAATTCACAATTCACAATCTTTGAGAGATTTCCTATCGGAATGAAGAACAGGAAGTAAATTCTCGATTTTCAATCTTTCGTTCTCAATTTTTTTTCAGTTCTTAGACTACTAACAAGATCCTAAAGGATGACAGTGCTTAATCTGTGTTGCTCGTTCTTC
>JANLRG010000625.1:0-1168 GCA_031361545.1 Bacteroidota bacterium | reverse complement strand
CTTTGCAAAATACCCATGTTCAAACCTGCCCGATTCGGGGAAGCTTCTTTGGCAATAAACGACTGAATTAATGGCAAAGTCGGTCCTTCAAAAAAGCCCATGAGTAAACGACTCAATATCAACATCACAAAGCCTGTCGCCAAGCCAGACGTGATAGAAGCCAGTGAAAACAGGACAACAGAGGTGATAAAAACTGTTTTTTTCTTATTGCGCGCTTCTGCCCAAGCCGTTGTGAAATAGCCCGATAGTGCCCATGTAATGCCTAAAGCGGATACTAACATTCCGATTTCGGTATTGTTGAGATGAAGGTCTTTGGCAATAAATGGACTTAAATAGACCAATGCAAATCTGTCTATAAACACCAAACCAAACGTGACACTTAATAAGGCTAATAAGCCATTTTCGTAGGTAAAAAGTCCTTTTTTCATCTTGTTGTTTAATTTAAAATTAGTTGCGTTTCGTATATATGTAAGCATTTATCTATTATGGATTCTGCTTATATTCCTTAGGCGTCATACCTGTTTTAGCTTTAAAAAAGCGGCTAAAATCACTGTGATTTTGTTGAGACAATTTGTACGCAATTTCACTAATTTGCATATCCGTTTGTTTCAATAAAACCTTCGCTTCTAATAAAATCATGTCATTTAGTAAATCTTGGGCAGACTGTCCTGTGGCGGCTTTAACGCATTTATTCAAATGATTGGGCGAAACAGCCAACATATCGGCATATTCTACGACTTTTTGTTTTTCATAAACATGACGCGAAAGGGCGTCTTTGAAGTTTTGAGCAATCATCAAAGCCGTATTTTTTTTCGTAGATACTGAGGGGGTATAAAAATCCTTAATTTCGGTAAACAATGCCAGTAAATACACTGTAATTATCTCGAAATTATTAATGCTTTTTTTATTATATTCTGCTTCAAGGCGGTGCAAAATATTGATAATAAAGGGTTTAGTTGCTTCATCAATTTCAACAATGGGATTGCCAATAAATTGTAAAAAAGGAAAATCGCGGAGAATATTATGTTGAGGCAAATAATTGGTAAAAATTTCAAAATTGAAATGGCATTAGTACCCCTCAGTATCTGGACTCATAAATTCATGGTTTGTAATTTGATGGGCGGGTAAAAAAAAAAAGGTATTTGCACCAATTTCGTAGGGCGTCAAA
>JANLRG010000590.1:0-1456 GCA_031361545.1 Bacteroidota bacterium | reverse complement strand
GATGGCGACGTTGTTCGCTTGCTTTCGGGTAAAGCACCGGGTGTCGATATTTTGGCATCCAGTGGTCTATCTGGTTCGGGTACAAACATCATTATTCGTGGGGTATCATCGTTGACGGGTGGTGCTACACCGCTCTTCGTTGTAGATGGTGTGCCTTTTGATGCTTCCACCAACTCACAACAAGATTTTACAAACGGCAACCAAACATCCAGCCGCTTCCTTGACCTTGATCCGAATAGCATTGCCAGCATCAGCGTTTTGAAAGGCTTGAGTGCTACAACGCTATATGGTGAAGCTGGTCGGAATGGTGTTATTTTGGTGACTACCAAAAACGGTTCAGGTGGCTCTAATTTGAATAAAAAATTAGAAGTGACGCTGAATCAATCGTATTTCCAGAATACAGTATCTAATTTGCCTAATTATCAAAACAATTGGGGTAATGGTTTTAACAACAATCCTTCCAATGCTTTTAGTAACTGGGGTGCAAGAATTACATCTCCTGCGCACAAATTTGATGGTACCGACGGCTATCCTGCTTCGCATCCTTATGATAGAGCGGCACTGAGGGGGGCATTTCCTGAGTTTGTTAACAACAAAACTTATGAATATAAAGCTTACGACAATGTTACTAAGTTTTTTAGAAAAGGGGCAATAAATACCACATCTGTCAACATAGGGGGTAAATCTGAAAAAGTATTCTTTAATGCCAACTTTGGGCATGTTGATGATCAAGGTTTTGTAGAAGGCAATAAATTAGTTCGGAATACTTTTGGCTTTGGCGGTAGTGCCAAATTGGCTAATAAGCTCACCCTTTCAGGAACAATGAACTACGTGAAAACGGATTTCAGTTCACCGCCTACAGGTGCTTCCACCGGGAGTGGTGCTAACTTGTCAGTTTTCGGTGATTTACTGTACACACCCCGCACGGTGGATTTGATTGGCTTACCTTGGGAAAATCCTGTTGACCATTCATCAGTTGGCTATCGCGGTGGTAATGATATTCAGAATGCTATCTGGACAACCAGAAACTCGTTTGTGAAGCAAAATGTGAATCGTGCTTTTGGTAATATGACTTTAAGATATGATTTGCTTGATAATTTGAGTGCTACTTATCGTTTGGGCTATGATAACTATGGTGAATACCAAGAGTTTGCTTCTAATAAAGGCGGTGTTGATAATTTTTCAACGGGTGTTTATAGAACATCCAATGGTATTAATACTTATTGGGATCAAACTGTCATCTTAAATTATAATAAAAGTTTGACTGATGCTATTAGTTTAGATATCAATGCAGGTGGTAACAGTTTGCAAAAATCTTATAGCATTTTTTCTATCATCAGTACTCAGCAGTTGGTTTATAACTTATTTGATCATGATAATTTTATTACTCAAGCAAGAAGTGGTGACTCTAAAACTAAAACTCAAACCTATGCAGGTTTTGCAGAAGCGACTTTGG
>JANLRG010000555.1:0-3031 GCA_031361545.1 Bacteroidota bacterium | reverse complement strand
GGTCGGTAGCCCTTTGCCATCATCGCCATGACAAGGCGAACACATGGATTTATAAATCTCAGCCCCATTTAAGATTAATTTTCTATCTGCAACGGAAAAGCCGGCGAGTTTAGCACCATATATTTTAGCGTCTTCATTTCTATCAATGCTACCTTTTGCACTTTTTATCATCTGATTATTCGGATTTTGAGATAAAATATTTTGAACAATCTGCTGAGCAAGTTCATTTTTGCTCGCACCTAATGATAAAATCAATTGCGTTTTTATATCGTAATTATCATCACTCATGAGTTTGCCTACTTGGGCAATCATATCATTATCATCTTGTTTTATATAGCGTTCGCTGATCCAAATGGCAGCCTTTCTAATTTGTGGGTCGGCATCTTTCAGGGTAGCATAAATTATATCTTTATTGATTTCATTCAAGCCTTCAAGTGTCCACAAGGCATGAAGTCTACCCAAAGCTGAAACATTTTTCTGCCCGATTGCCATTTGTTTTAATGTAGGAACGACCGATTTATCGCCTAAAATAATGATTTGTTTTTGAGCATTATCTCGCCACCAACCATTCGGATGATCTAAATAATTGACCAAAGTGCTGGCAGGTACGTCGAGCATTTTAGGTTGAGCACCGGGTTTAAATCCATCGTGTACCAACCGCCAAATACGCCCGCGTTGATTGATTTTAGCTATGCCATAATAATCAATTTTACCTCGAAGAAAACTGCCTTTTGGTGTCCAATTGGATTCTTGAATAATGCCTCTATTCATATCCACAATATAAATAAATCCATCAGGACCTGTATAAGTATTGACCGGTCTGAAATAAAAATCGGTACTGGCTATAAATTCTTTGCGGTCGTAAACATTTTCCAAATGGGTTTTACCTTCTATATTGATGACTTTTGCGCGCCGAATGATGCGCGCAACGGGTTCATTAATCAAATAATCGCCTACTAAATCGGCGGGCAGTCGATCGCCTCTAAATATGGATTGTCCACTGGCAGCCGTAAAATGGTTTAATGTGCTGTCTCGACGCAATCTATTCTTACCTCCTTGCACATCGGGATTTGAAATTATTGACCAAACGGGACTAAATTTTTCTTCGCTGTAAGCATCAGAAAATTCTAATACGCCATATTTTGTATTTATTTGAAAACCAGAACCCGCGTTTTCACCGCCTGCTCTACTAAAAAACAAACGACCATAATTATCATGTGTTAAACCCCATTGCCCATTTGAACCACTGTGCAGGGAATCTGGTTGGAGAGCACTATTGACATATCGAAAACGTATAGGGTCAACCGTTTGGTAAATATAATTATCGATATTCCAATCCAAACCACTTCTTTGATGCTCCAAATTGCCCGGCGCCACCTTTCCGACATTATAAACTATTTTCTTTTCATCTGCAACGCCATCGCCGTTAATGTCTTTGTAGCTATAAATATCATACGTATCTGTTTCATTGACCAAAAGCTCATGGTTGACACATAGCAACATGCGTGGTAAAACTAAATCTTTTATAAAAACAGAACTTTTATCCATTTTGCCGTCATTATCGGTATCCTCTAAAAGCATGACTCGGCTTTTATTTTCTTTAGTGCCTGTTCCGTCCGCATCCTGCGTATAAGTTTCCATTTGGGCGACATACATTTTTGCGTTGCCATCCCAAGCAATCACGACGGGTTCGGTTATCATTGGCTCACTTGCCACCAGTTCCATATGATAGCCTTCGGGAACATGGAATGCGGCTAAACTTTGTTCGGGCGTGAGTGGCATTGTAGAAAATGGTGCAAGCGGTGGCAAATCAACGCTGTCTTCCTTATTTTCTACCGCAGTAGTAGCCCCTGTAGTCTTTTCAATAGGAGCAGTAGTTGCCATTTTTACTTTACAAGCGTATAACAATGCCGTTAGTATAAACAGGCAATATATCAGATTATTCTTTTTCATTCTGTTATTTAAAAAGTTTTTATTTTGTTGTTAATTTAATTTTGCTTGTTCCAACTTTGCTTATTTTAAGATACCCCCTCAGTATTTTGTATGTTTTACATAAAATTACTGTCATATCATAGCCTCTCGCACCTCTTCAAGTAATTTTGCTACCTTCACTTTTGGATCGCCTTTGCCAAGCGTTTCTATTGGCACGTAACCGCGATAACCCGAGTTTTTAATAATTTTGAAAAGCTTCTTTAAATCAGTTTTTTCTTCAATCCCATTGACAAAAATGTTTTCTTTTACTTGCCAATTCACGGCGTATTTAATCGTTTGTGCTATCTGCTGATAAGGGTCTCCTTTACGATAGCTGCCCGTGTCCAATATCAATCCGAACCATTCCATATTCACCATTTCAATGATTTTGATAGCTTCATCTGCTGTTTTAATAAAATCATTGTGATTCTGAATGGCTACTACGACACCGTGTTTTTGACCGTATTCTACACATTCTTTGATGTCTTTTACCATCCATGCTGCAATAGTATCCCATGAATATTCTTTTGGATTCATAGCACCTGCAAAAATTCTGATGACCGGCGCACCCAGTTTAGAAGCAACGTCAACCCAATTTTTAATTAATTGTACATCTTCTTTTCGTTTATTTGCGTCGGCATGGGAAAAATCATTGCGGATACCTGTTCCGCTAATAGACACGCCCACCAAATGCGCTTTCCTTTTGATATGATAAATATATTCATCGGTTGGTACTTGCGGATAATTGGGGAAATAGTATCCCGTCAAGTCGACCCCGTCAAAATTATGTTCTGCACAAAAATCTAATAAATCATCCAAGGTCATGGTCTTAGCCACCAACGGATCGTTGAAAGAGTAGGCATTTAAGCTCGTTTTTAAATGCCCTTTCTTAGTTTTTTCATGGATATTCAAGATATTGTTTGTTCCAATAGTAGTTAATGTAGGCGTGAGCATAAGCGATTTGATAAAATTCCTTCTGGCTGTTTGGTTTTTCATGATGTTTAGTTTTTTAATTTTTATCACATATTACAAAGTAAGTGGAAGAAACAAAATAAAGCAA
>JANLRG010000546.1:0-2216 GCA_031361545.1 Bacteroidota bacterium | reverse complement strand
ACTCAATACTGACTTCACCATTAGCGCCATTGCCACCCGTTGTATTGCTTTGGTTAGCACCGGCATTGTAAGAACCGCCACCGCCATTTAAAGCCGGTCCAGAAGCACTACAACTGCCACCGCCATTGCCTTTTGCTCCGGCAATAATGTCCAATATCTCACCTGTATTGACAGTAAATTCACCAATCATGACTGCGCCCTTGCCAACACTACTGCCGCCTTTTGGCGTAATCTTAATTTTAAAAGGACCTCCGGCAGGTACTGTCCAATGGTCAACGGTGCCTCTGGAACTTGGGCTCGGGCTGACGACATCTTTGATAAGTCCGCATTCAGCGTGTACTGTATTGGTTAGGAGGATTGAATTTCCAATGAATAGTATGGAAAGGAAGAT
Source organism: Bacteroidota bacterium (assembly GCA_031361545.1). Taxonomy (GTDB): domain Bacteria; phylum Bacteroidota; class Bacteroidia; order AKYH767-A; family 2013-40CM-41-45; genus JADKIH01. The sequence continues at coordinate 1,825 of JANLRG010000546.1, read as the reverse complement.
GCGTCCAAAGGTGAAAGCATTATACCGCATTTGGGCATAAAGCATAGGGAAGTATTTGTTTCTCATTTTCAATGATTGTTAAATTGATGTTTGATTAATAATCTAAAGGTACAAAGGATTAACTTCAAAAACTCACTTTTGAGGACGAACACCCCGTTTGACTGTCCGAAGCAAGGGATATTTTGACCCAAGGGCATTGACCTTTTGATTTATTCATATGCAATCGGTGAAAAGGTGAACTGGATTCCACGTTTTTTAATAAAATAAAACAGACCGCCGCTTCGATGACTCCAAGCGGCGGTGTTTTCACTATTCACTATTATTTTTTCACTTACTCTTTCACCATCTTCACCATCGCTTTTTGATTTTGACTATCTGTCATTTTGACAATAAAAACACCCTTTGAAAGCTGACTAATGTCAAGGCTTATTGAATTCATGCCTTCGGTCAAAGTAGCAGTTTGCTTTAAAACTTGACGACCTGTTACATCCAATATTTCGAATTGAGTGACCCCCTCAGTATAACTCTCAATTTCGAGAGAAACAAGATTACTGGCGGGATTCGGATAGACTTTTTGGATGGTTAAATGCTGATCGGTCTGAATATTATTGCTTACTAAACTACCATCAGGCGACAAACACCCTGCTTTTGCATTGATTCTAAATGCTGTTGAATAAGCCACTGAAGCGTAACCAACACATAGCCCTTTTTCCGTCACGATGACGACCCGATAAAAAACAGTGCCTGTTATGGAAGAGCCATTGACGGTCAAAGTGGTTTGCCCCTCAGTACCTGCCAAATCATACCAAATAGGCGAAATACCATAGCTATATTGCCAATTAGCGATCTTTCCAACATAATTTTTAGGAATTAATATAGCGTTTTCTCTGGGGCAAAGCGCAACAGATGTAGCCGTTTGATTGCTTTGCAATGTCACCTTGCCGCCGACGGCAGGTTTATCCACCGTCACCGTCGCAATAGTCGAATAGGCTGTTGGGCAAACGCCGTTCGTAATGGCTACCCGATAGCAAGACGTCTGATTAGGCGTTGTTGTAGTAATCGCACTCAATCCCGCTGAACCGATAGATGCCCATGCACCCGTACAATTCGCTTGCCGTTCCCATTGTGTCACAGTACCATTGATGCCGCTGACGGATAGATTCACCGTCGTTGGTCCACAACCTTGACTTTGAGCAGGGGATAATATGCCGCCTACTGAGGGGGTTGTGATGGTGACTGTTACACTGGCACAACTTGTTGTATTACAAGTGCCTTTGTATCTAACATAATAAGTTGTGTTCACTGTCGGTGCTACAATAATGCTATTGCCCGTACCAGCAGGCATACCATCGCAAGAGCCGGTGAACCATTCGGCGATTGCGCCCGTTCCGGTAAATCCACCTAATACCGTCAAACTTGTGCTATTACCCAAACAAATATTGGTTGTGCCAGTGATACTGGTTGGTGCAACAGAAAGCGTATTGACATTAATCAATTGGGAAGCGCAAGTCGTTACGTTGCAAGTGCCATTGTATTTGACAAAATAGGTTGTACTGCTTGTAGGCGAGACCGTTATGCTATTGCCCGTTCCAATCACTGTTCCACTGCATGAACTGGCTGACCATTCAGCGACTGCGCCCGTTCCTGCACTGCCACCTACGAGCGTCAGCGTTGTGCTTCCTCCGTTGCAAATAGTAGAAATACCTGAAATACTGGTTGGTGCAACAGAAAGTGTATTCACATTAATCAATTGGGAAGCGCAAGCCGTTGCGTTGCAAGTACCATTATATTTGACAAAATAGGTTGTAGGAGTTGAAGGAGAAAC
>JANLRG010000535.1:0-3105 GCA_031361545.1 Bacteroidota bacterium | reverse complement strand
TTTAAAAAATGTCAAGCCAATCCTATATATATCCCGATGCATTCAGATTATAAAAATCCTGCCGGCAAAATCATATTTACTTTTGAAGCCTTGAAAATATGTCAAAGAAATTAACCCCCTCAGAAATAAAAGCTGTAGAAGAAGCCGCAAAGTTTTTCGGTAAATGGTTCGGGATTCCGCTCTTGATTTTTGGAATTGTTTCCATCATGGGGATTTTGACGCAGCCCAAGGCTTTACCACCAACTCCGCCGTATGTATTTGTTGAAGACACAACGCATACTTGGGATACGGTTCCGTTTACAAAATATGTCGGTAAGAAGAAAACGCAGCAACAAACGCTGGAAGAAATCGACGAACAGATGTTCAACACGAAAAGATAGCATTTGAAAAACAGTATTTATTATTTACACTAAAAATTAAAAAACCAACAATGAACATTGAACAACTATGGACCGGATACTGTCCGGAAAGTTTACTTAAAGGAAAACAGGTACGCATGCGTCTCAACAAGTGGGACTTTTATGAAAGCGAAGAAACGAGATTGCAGATTTGTGTGCTACGTGGCGTACAGGCCATCATTTTAAATTTTCGCGGAGAGGGCAAGTTTCGCTCCACGCCAAACTATGCTGATGAAATTGAGAACGGAGAGTTCTTGAGTCCGCAGAATACCAATCAACCACCGTTTAATAGACCGACGGAAATCTTTCAAGGAGATGGGGACATTGAGGAATACATTAGTAATATCAAGTAAACGGGAAAGCAGAGTTAGTTGTTTAAAAGTTTTCGAAAATTTAACAGAAAATAGATCATAAAAGATTTTTCTAGCTAAACATTTTTGTATGTTGTGCCTTATATTACAGGTTAAATTCTGGTGCCAAACTAAGAGAAGTGAGTAATGGAAAATAGAAATGTTAAGCGAACTTTTTAATTTAAATGATTAATAATGGAAGGAGAAGAAAATTTCAAATATTTGGTTCTGGCTGAAATTGAAAAAAGAGGATTTCTGGTTAAATTTTATAATGACTATGATCGTGCAAAGCAAGTTGCAGATTTGACATATGAACTTATAGACGGACTTGAATTTGCGGAAATGAGTGAAGTAGAAGCTAAGTTATCTTGTTTCGCCTCCTATGAGATTAATGGGAATGAGAATTTTACTGGTAATAGTATGTCCGGAGTTTCAAACGGTACCTATTCCGTAAATATTCTTAAGATCGACTTGAATAATTTCCGTTTAACTGAATTTATTCTAGAGCGAAAAAATCACTCATCAGTTTTCCCTTATGAAATATTCGGAGAGAAGCTTAACAAAATTTTACAGCTATTCCCTCGGCCTGACTTTGTGGCGAATTAAGAAAGAGGTGTATAGTTGAAAAATTATTTTTTCAAATTCTATTGCACCAATCATTTTTTATTTACATTTGCCATATAATTCATCAAGATTCTGTGCAAACAGAAACCAACCGAGCGAGGAAAGCTGCGGTGGTCAAGTGATGAGGGTTTTAAACCAAAAAAGTCTGAATGAAAACGATCATCCTCCCTGTTATTTTATTGGTATTTATCCTATGGCGTTTATTCGCTAAAGGAATCGGCATTTGCTTTTTTTATTCTTCTGCTTATAGCTTCTATATTTCTAGTTGCTTTCGTGATCGATATTTAATTATTCACATGCCTTTGACATGGCAATTTTTATATTATTAATCGATCAAAAACATCTACACATATTATGAACTATTTATTCTCGTCCGAATCGGTATCCGACGGCCACCCCGACAAAATAGCTGATCAGATCTCTGATGCTATCTTAGATAATTATCTCGCCTTTGACACCGAGTCAAAAGTAGCGTGCGAAACAGTCGTGACTACCGGTCAAGTTATTATTGCCGGCGAAGTTTTTTCTTCCGCTATTCCTGATCATCAACGGATCATTCGTGAAACGATCCGGAAGATCGGCTATACGAAAGAAGCGTATATGTTCTCTGCTGACTCCTGCGGCATTCTTTCTGCCTTGCACACACAGAGTGAACACATCCGTCAAGGTGTGGTGAGATCAAGCGCAGAGGAGCAAGGGGCAGGCGATCAGGGAATGATGTTTGGCTTCGCTACCAACGAAACAGAAAATCTGATCCCGCTCACCTTAGATATTGCACACAAATTAGTGGTTGAACTTTCTGAGCTTAGAAAGAATGGAACTTCAATTCCTTACTTACGTCCTGATTCTAAAAGTCAGGTGACTATTGAATATTCGGAAGATCATAAGCCGGTTCGTATTGATTCCATTGTAGTTTCAACACAACACGATGAATTTATTGCCGGAGGAAAAGTGGCTGAATATGAAATGCAGCAAAAGATCAAAGCTGATATTATCAAATACTTGATCCCATTAGTCAAAAGTAAATATCCTGCGTCGATACAAAAACTGTTTGACAGTGATTACACTTTGCATGTAAACCCAACCGGTTCATTCATCATCGGCGGCCCTCATGGTGATACAGGATTAACAGGCAGAAAGATCATTGTCGACACCTATGGTGGAAGAGGAGCGCACGGCGGAGGGGCGTTCTCCGGCAAAGATCCATCGAAGGTCGACCGAAGTGCTGCCTATGCTGCAAGACACGTTGCAGTAAATTTAGTGGCAGCAGGAGAGTGTAATGAGGCGCTCGTGCAAATCTCTTATGCCATCGGCATAGCTGAACCTTGCGGTGTGTATGTAAATACAAATAATACATCCAACGTGAAGTTAAGCGATGGAGAAATTTCGATGATTGTTAGAAAGATATTTAAGTTAACTCCATTCGCTATCAACCAAAGATTGAAATTAAAAAATCCGATCTATAGTGAGACGTCTTCTTTTGGTCACATGGGAAGATCTCCGAAAGTTGTCACTAAAGTATTTGAAAATGCTATTGGTGAAAAGAAGGAGATCGAGGTGGAGTTGTTTACCTGGGAGAAAAAAGATTTTGTGGAGATATTGAAAAAGGAATTCAATCTTGTTTAAATAAAAATAAATGAATTTAAATAAATAATTAACTAACCAAGCATCACGAGTAGCTCTTAGAAGCTCGCCAACCTATCAAAGGCAGATAAGGTGGAAAAAAGATGTGC
>JANLRG010000509.1:0-1565 GCA_031361545.1 Bacteroidota bacterium | reverse complement strand
TTGCTTTCTCCCCAATTATCTTGTCTTGATTAAAGTCTCCGCCTGAAATTCCAAGTCCACCAATTACCTGTCCATTTTGTATGATTGAAAAACCTCCTGCGATTGTCAAAATTAAAAAGTTTTTCTCAAACGCTTTTTGAAGTTCTGGAACTTTTTGAGTTATGTCAGCAAGAACGTGTGTCGGTGCTTTTAGTTGCGATGATGTAATAGCCTTCTTTTGGCTTATGTCAATTCCAAAAAAGCTACAACCGTCCATTCTGTGTAAAGCAATTAAGTGTCCGCCCAAGTCCACAATAGAAACTGTAACTGCAATATTTTGATTTGTTGCCTCAAGTAAAGCTAAAGAAATTAGTTTGTCAATTAATTCTCTTGTCATACTTATTGTCTGTAGTGATGTTGTTTAAAATTTCTGCTAACTCGTAAATATGTGAAAGTTTTGTCGTACTTTTTATATTCTTGGCATTTTATAAGCCTTCTCATGCAAAAGTATTACATAAAATTTAATATCCAAAATCTACTCATTTTTTATATTTGAGGCATATAGGGATTAACTATTTTAAAAGTTGCCTTGCAAAACTATATGCAAGTCAAAAATAAACACCCCTTCAGTATAAAGCTTATAAAATAGACTCTAATTCGATTTTTTTTGGTTTAGGCTTGTAATCGACCCCGATTATATTATAATCGACCCTAATTAGGCTGTAATCCAACTCTATTAAGTCGTCATCCACCCCGATTAGGCTGTAATTGACCTCAATTAGGCTGTAATCCACCCCCATTAGGCTATAATCTATTAAGAAAGCAGCGTTTAGATACTCAAATGGTATGAAAGACTTACGATATTATCAACTTAGCTTAATTTTTGGCATATTTTTAGACTGGTGAATAGGGATATAAACAGCCATTTCTTCATCAAAAAAAAATTAAAACAGATGGCACGCAATGCAACCAGTAATCCCACTTACAAGAAAATGGAAGATCGCCTAACCGGTTTGAAATCCATTGACACCGCCTTAGAACTTCACAACGGCATCAAAGTGATGGATGGTGAAGTTTTGAAATCGAACTATAAAAAAGTAGAAGAAGATCTGAACATCATGTTGACTAACCTTGAAGCCAAGCGCAGCGAGCTTAAAGCGCTTGAAAAACAGTTGAATCAATTTAGCAAACTGGCACTTATCGGTGTGAAAAGTCAATTTGGTGATGATTCGATGGAGTATGCTAAAGCAGGCGGTGTGCGATTGAGCCAACGCCAAAAGCCACAACGCAATGCCAAAACACCAGTCAAAGCAAAGGTGAAACAGACGGCGACAGCGTGATGTTAAAAGAGGTAACGTTCAGGGAACTTTGAAAGTTCCCTGAACGTGTGCCACCGTATTTATCTAAACCGCCTCCGCACCAATTTAATAAATGTCTTGGCTTGTTTTTTTCTATCCTCGTTCGCTGCCCAATTATATTTTGTTGCCAATGAAAGCAGGAAGCCTTTGGCACTCTCAAAACCACTCATATTGTTCAAATCCTTAATCACCTCATCCGCTACCGCTTTATTACCTCCAAAAAGCTCA
>JANLRG010000502.1:0-2138 GCA_031361545.1 Bacteroidota bacterium | reverse complement strand
GGTTTGGCTTCGGCAATAAAATCATCCACCCCTGCTTTTTCAGCAATGAACTTGGCAGTCAATGGATTGTCACCTGTCACCATCACTGTTTTGACACCCATTTTGCGGAGGCGTTGGAAGCGTTCTTGAATGCCCGTTTTAATGATGTCTTGCAATTCAATAACACCTAAAACACGCCCATTTTCAGAGACAACCAAAGGCGTTCCACCATTTGAAGAAATCATTTTGACCCATTCAGCCGTTTCTTTCGGAAAAATATTACCTGCTTTTTCAGATAAATTTCTGATAGCATCAAATGCTCCTTTTCTAATGCGTTGACCTTTCAAATTGATACCACTTGACCGAGTTTCAGCAGAAAATTTGATGAATTCAGCAGTTGTATCATTTTTAATACTATCAGAAAATGAAGAAGGCATAATAGTACCTTTTTCTGCTGCCAGTTCAATAATTGATTTGCCCTCAGGCGTATCATCTGCTAATGAAGAGAGAACACAATTTTTTATAAAATCCATTTCCGATACGCCCGATGCAGCATAAAAATGCGTGGCTTTGCGGTTACCGATAGTAATAGTGCCTGTTTTATCCAAGAGCAAAACGTCAATATCACCAGCTGTTTCTACTGCTTTTCCTGATTTTGTAATCACATTCGCCCGCAAAGCCCTGTCCATACCAGCAATACCGATGGCTGAAAGCAAGCCGCCAATAGTTGTCGGAATCAAGCAAACAAAAAGAGATATAAATGCTGCAATCGTAATAGGCGTATTCGCATAATCTGCAAATGGTTTCAAAGTGATACAAACGATGATAAAAATCAAAGTAAAACCTGCTAAAAGTATGGTTAAAGCGATTTCATTAGGCGTTTTTTGACGGCTCGCTCCTTCCACGAGGGCAATCATTTTATCCAAAAAACTTTCACCCGGATTGGTCGTTACCAAGACTTTTATTTTATCGGATAATACTTTTGTACCGCCCGTCACGCTGGATTTATCGCCGCCTGCTTCGCGGATAACGGGAGCTGATTCGCCTGTAATGGCGGATTCGTCAATTGTTGCCAAACCTTCTACGATTTCACCATCGGTTGGAATGGTGTCGCCTGCTTCACAAACGAAAACGTCCCCTTTTCTCAAAGCTGCTGAGGATTTCATGGAGATGACCCCCTCAGTATTGATGACTTTTGCGGGCGTTTCTTCTCTTGTTTTTCTCAAGCTATCTGCTTGAGCTTTACCTCTTGCTTCAGCTATCGCCTCAGCAAAATTCGCAAACAGCAAAGTAAGCAATAAAACAATGAAAATCAATAAGTTATAAATGATAGAACCCTGCGCTTTATCACCTGTTATGAGTTCATAGAGTGTAACGACCAACATGACAGCCGTACCGATTTCAACGGTGAACATGACGGGGTTTTTAATTAAAATAGCCGGATTAAGTTTTGTAAATGATTGCTTGAGGGCTGTCTGAACCAAATCCGCTTGAAATAATGAAGCATTTTGCTTTTCCATTATATTATTTGTTTTTTAAAAGACATTAAATCCTATTTCATTGAAAAAAATTCTGCAATGGGTCCTAATGTCAAAGCAGGGAAAAATGCTAAAGCTGCAATAATCAGAATGACGGCAAAGACCATCAAACCGAAAGTAGATGTATCCGTTTTTAAAGTACCGGCTGATTCTGGAATGTATTTTTTATTGGCTAAAATACCGGCTATTGCCATCGGTCCGATAATGGGCAAGTAGCGGCATATTACCATGATAATACTCGTCGTGATATTCCACCAAGGCGTATTGTCGCCCAAGCCTTCAAAGCCCGAACCATTATTAGCTGCCGAAGAAGTATATTCGTAGAGCATTTCAGAATAGCCATGAAAACTCGGATTGTTGAGCCATGCTACTGAGGGGTCATGGACGATGATATAAGAAGCCATTGAAGTACCTGCTAAAATTAAAAGAGGATGCAGCAAGGCGATAATCATGGCTATTTTCATCTCCCGCGCTTCTATTTTTTTACCTAAAAACTCAGGCGTCCGCCCAACCATCAAACCTGAAATAAAAACAGCCAAAATGATAAATATGTAAAAATTGAGAAAGCCAACCCCTACACCACCATAAAGCGCATTTATCATCATGCCCAGCAACGTGAAC
>JANLRG010000482.1:0-1913 GCA_031361545.1 Bacteroidota bacterium | reverse complement strand
CTCTTTTACTTCACCCAAATTAGCCATATACCCTCTGTTTTTTAATCTCTGTGTTTCCATGTCAGTTACTTGAAAATCTTGGTTGACAGAACAAGAAGTAACCATATAAAAAAATAGACAAAATGTTAAGAGCGCATAAATGATATTTATTTTGTTTGTTTTCATATTCAATAAAATTGAAATTAATGTTAAAAATTATTAAAAAATAAACCCTAAAGAAGTTCTCAATTCAAAATTTTGATGCTCATCCAATACTTTGCTTTCGGGTGCAATCCAGCTTTTATGCAAATTCCTTATTTGTTGTAAAGCTGTTATGTTGAAAAACCATTTATCATCTTGAAGGTGAAGAGCCGGACCTAAGAATATTACGGAGTGTTCTAAACCAACCCCTTTAAATACCTCATTGTGATTACGGACTTCAAAACCAATACCCACTTTATCTCCCTTTAAAAAGCGCATATAACCCATACTGAATTCAAAAGGTACTTCAATTTCACTCGTTACTACGGGTGCTTGAGTGGTCATGACATCGCCGTTGGTTTCGCTTTCCCATCTTTTCTCAATTTCTGCAAGGAAGTTAAAATCAAAAAAGTTTTTGCCTACTCTTTTGTCCAAAATCAAACGCGGTGTAATCCGCATAAATTGAGAGCCTAAAGTGATTTCATTATTAATCGCTAATCCTATGGGATTGGCAACAGGGTCTAATATTTTAACTTTCAATTCATTTGTAAATGAAATATCCGTTGTTTTTTTGAGAGAGCCATACATTCTCACTTTTTTATTAGTATGGTCAATCTCTGTTGGCACCAAGGCTTCAGTGCCCAAGTTGGCGTAAAAGGCACTCAAGATATTTTTTCCAAGCCCCATTTTCAAGCCAATGCGGGTATAGTTACCATTAAAAAATACCTGTCCGCCGCTTTTTTTAGCATACCAAAGTTCAAGTGACCTTGTTCCTTTAGGGATAACATTGGATTGAGATGTGAAGGCGAAAAAACGGTCTTGTGCAGAAGCAGATTTGGTCATAAAAATAAACAAGCCGCTTAGTAGAAATAATGTAATTTTTCTCATGAATAATTAAATTAAATTGTGAAAAATAAGAATGTCTATGAAATCAATGATTTTTTGAATTTCTAATATATTGATTACCAACAAATTAGAAAACAATTTTTTTTATATTCAGAAACTTTATAAACTCAAAACAATTTATATGCCATTAACTTAGAAAGTATGTATGTAATTTGTTGCTACAAGTAATTTATTGACTTGATAACATACCCCTCAGTAAAAAGCATAAAAAAAAGTGTAAGCATCCTCATTTGGAAACTTACACTTTGTTGTGTTGAATTATAAAAATTAAAAAATGTTTTTATTTAGCTGTAAATACCTTGACCCAATCCACACGCATTGTACCCGTTTGTATGAGAGCAGGATCTAAATTGGGAAAAAATAGCCCTCCCACTGCTAAATTGAGCGTTATTTTTTCATTTTTTCCAAATATATTAGGGATATAACCACCTGATTTAATGTTGACAATTTGCCCATCAAATAAAAATGTCAAATCGTTTTTGCCCCATATCATTTCATAAACGTGATAACATGTAGTTAGGTCAACGTCGGAAGTGATTGACGCCTCAGCACCTGAAACCAAGTTTTTGCCTGCCGTGCGTCCGTAGAAATAATTGGTCGCATAGTTAAATGGCTCTTGACCACGCGCTTCTAAAATATCAATTTCGCCTTGAGTGGGCCAAGGGTCGCCATAACTCCAAAATGCGGGCCACATGCCATATCCCGCAGGCAATTTGATGCGCGCCATAATCCGCACTTTCGGAACAGTTCTCGAAGCTGAAAAAAGCGTTTTGGATTCGATGCGCCCAGAAGTATAACTGAAAGAGGAAGGCGTTTGATTGTCAGGA
>JANLRG010000459.1:0-1039 GCA_031361545.1 Bacteroidota bacterium | reverse complement strand
GACCAATAGAACGGGCTACACATCTTTTACCTCAAATAAAAACCAAAAGAACTTTCGACTATTCAAAAGCCGTTGATGGTTTGCGACAAATACTTTGGGGGTTATTCAAGAAAATTGTCATTGCTGATAGTTGTGCCAATTTTGCCAATGAAATTTTTCTGCATCAGGCAGATTATTCAGGAAGCACGCTGGTTGTGGGAGCTTTATTCTTTACTTTTCAAATCTATTGTGACTTTTCAGGCTATTCAGATATTGCTCTGGGAACGGCGCGTTTGTTCGGGATAGAATTATTTAGGAACTTTGCTTTTCCTTACTTTTCAAGAGATATTGCCGAGTTTTGGCGGCGCTGGCACATTTCACTTTCTACCTGGTTTCGAGATTATTTATATATTCCGCTTGGCGGAAGTAAAGGCGGAAACTGGATGCGGATTAGAAACACCTTCATCATCTTTTTAGTAAGTGGTTTTTGGCATGGCGCCAATTGGACTTTCCTTATTTGGGGATTTCTAAATGCTTTGTATATAATGCCTTCAATCCTTTTAAAAACCAACAGAACCAATTTAGACATCATTGCACAAGGAAGAAATTTACCTACTTTGAAGGAACTATTTGCAATGACTGTAACATTTGGTCTAACCGTTTTTGCATGGATATTTTTCAGAGCTGAAAGCTTACATGCTGCATTGGAATACATCAATAAAATAGCTTCCAAATCGCTGTTTAAAATTCCACAATTCTCCGGAATTGGAACGAGCCTTCCGTTACTTTTATTCCTGCTGTTTTTCTTTATTACAGAATGGATTGGCAGGGAAAAACAATTTGCAATTCAATCTTTTGGATTGACTTGGAATAAATTCATACGATGGAGTTTTTATAGCTTTTTGATTGTATCAATCTACTATTACTCGAGCATTGGTTCTAATCAACAGTTTATTTATTTTCAATTCTAATGATGAAAAAGTTCCTAAAAAATAGCGTTCAGTTTTTAAGCTTTGTTATAGTTATTATGTGTCTGTTACAGCTACTTATTTCATTGAGA
>JANLRG010000137.1:0-2213 GCA_031361545.1 Bacteroidota bacterium | reverse complement strand
AGTTAAAGTACCGGCAGCAGTGAGGTTTAAAAACGATGCAGTTAGAGCAGTATTCATACCAGCCCAATCTTTCTGAAACATAGCAATTCGTGCTGCAACAGCTCTATTGAATTTTTTAAAGTCAGCAGGTGTTCTAAAACCTGTATATCCTGCTGCTAATGCGAATGGAAATGTAGAGCCGCCTTTATCAAGTGCTGCTGCTCCATCATCAACTAATTTTTTGCAATACGTTAAACCTGCATTGTAGTCGACAAATGGACCTGGATTTAGCATATCACCCGGAGCCAATAAATCATTTAATTCAATGCGAATACCAACATCCGGCATCATGTTAAGGCAGTTGAGCATGGCAAATGCTTGAACTGTTTTACCATAGCCCACACAAGCACTTTTTTCTTCTGCTGAAAGATTATTGGTATTATTTGCTGAACCCATAAATATTTCAGCACGCCGACGGGTAGCACTAAATGAATTGTACCAGCCAAAGAAAATACCACTTGGATTGATGGTACTTGAACCCAATAGCTCTGTATAATAACGGCTATCCGTAGAGTTAAACAGAATATTTTCACGTCCAACAGAACCTGCAATCCAAGAGAATGAATAATAGGCATCGCGCATTGCAAATTGGACACCTGTACCCAATTGGTCAATCTGCGCTCTTGAAGCACCTGAAAGAACTGACCCGATAGAAGCATTGTTCAAATCGTCGATTTTTTCAACTTCAAGAATATTACAGGACATACAAGCTAATACGATAGCAAAAGTCCAATAGAGATTTTTAAATTTATTTTTCATTACTTAATTATTTTTATAGCTCTTTTAGAAAGAACTGATTGTTTTTTTAATAAAACGATATTTGAGAAAGTGATACCCCCTCAGTATAAACGCTTGTGGTTGATTAAAATTCAAAAGCAATATGCCCAAAAATACGTTTGCTTGAAGGGAATGGTGCTAAATCTACACTACCTCCTAATGGCTGATTACCAAAGTTTGATGCTTCTGGGTCATAGCCATTTTTCAAGAAATCAGAAATTGTAATGTAGTTTTGAGCAGAAACACCTATTCTAATATTACCAATCTTATTATTGGTGGATTTAGCAATATTTGGAATGGTGTAGTAAAGTGACACATCACGCATACGAATGTAACTTGCATCGAATAAATAGTTCAATACACCTCCGCCAGTATTGCCAGCAATACGAGGGGAATTTAAATCTTTTACATTTTGGCTCCAATCAAATGTAGTACCGCCTTCATCTTTTAATTCCCTTGTTAAAGATGAAATATAAGCACCTTGGCTGGTATGCCAAGTCATTGAAAAATCAAAATTTTTGGCAAAGTGTAAATGATTTACCCACGATAATTGATACTTAGGTTGTGCATCAAAGCCTGTATTAAAAAATACACCTGCCGCATTACGTCCCCACCATGCAGTCGGTGATACACCTTCTGTCAAACGTAAAGTTCCAAAATCTATGAAAGAGACACCGGCGTTTTGAGACGGTACAACCAATTTCTCCATTTTACTTTTATTAACCCAAAATTGGAAACTTGTTGACCAATTAGCAATAGCGTTTTTAACAACGTTAAGACTTAAACCCAATTCAAATCCTTTGTTGCTAATGTCACCAATTGGGAAACGGCGAATAGACGTAACGCCAGTGGAAGTAGAAAGTGGATAAGCAAAAAGTAGGTCATACACTGTTTTGTTGTAGTAAGAAACCTCCAAAGTGATTCTATTTTTCAAAATTCCAAGGTCTAAACCAAATTCCAATTCTTGTGCAGTTTCTGGTTCAATGGCACTATTGCCATTTGTAGTTGGAGCAACTTGCCCCAATGCGCCATTGTAATTAATAGCTCCTAATGCTGTGAATAATGCACCATAAGGTGCTACACCGCCTGTCCGTCCAAATGCAATTCGAGGTTTTAATTGAGAGAAAAAGCCATCTTTTAAACCATCAAAATTGGCTAAATTGACTGCTAAGGAAGCGCGTGGGAAAGCATAAAGTTTTGTGTTATCACCATTTAATGATGATTTATCCAAACGGACACCTACACGCCCGATGACTTTATCGCTCCAGTTAAAATCTTGACTAAAATCTGTAGCAACATCTACTGTTTTGTCTTGATAAGTTAAAGATGTCTGTACTTTGGCAGTAGAGGTATTTGTTTGCTTAGGTACTAAACCTGTACCTTGCACCCAGTTTTGG
>JANLRG010000452.1:0-2066 GCA_031361545.1 Bacteroidota bacterium | reverse complement strand
TATTCAAGGCTTTATTTCTACTTGTCGTAAACAAAAAGTCAATGTCTTCAATGAACTCAAAAAATTAGCAGAAAACCCTGCCTTTTATGTCGCACCATTTGGGTGCTAAACAATTACCTTTTTAATTTAATAAATAAAAGTTAATAATACAGATATTATAAAATTATTTTCATAAAATAGTGGTATTCAATCATTTTGGTATGATTATTATTATCATTTTATAGATTTTATCATGTGTAATTATATTTATATGGTTAAAAAATTCTTAAAGTCAAGAAATGCGCCTTGATTCTATAAGTTTTATTGCGTAACTTGCGGAATAAATTTTTCCGAAAACCATATATTGATATTCTCAAACTTAGAGCCTATGAAAAAAAATATACTCGTTTGTTTAATTTGCTTTTTATCTTTTGGTGCTTTTGCGCAAGCCGAAAAAAAAATAGATTGGAATGCGCCAAGTGCTTCAGTATTTCCGAATCCAGCTACTGAATACATCACCTTGACCAATGAAGATGCCGTTAGAAATATTTATGTTTTTAATTTGGTAGGTCGCAAGATAAAAACTTTTGATGTGACCAAAGGTGAACGGTATGAAATTGGTGATTTGCCAAATGGTTTGTACGTGATTCAATTGATTGGTAAAACTAATAAAGTGTTAACTACTCAGAGATTGACTAAGAAATCTTAATTGAAAAAGTTAACGGAATTATCGGCTAATTGGAACACTATAATATAATGATAATCAAACAGTTATGCAAATATAGTTAAAATATTTAAAAAGGTGTTTTACCGTCTGATGTAGAACGATGTTTAGGGTCAATAAGGTTTTTAGGCTTAGTTGACCCTAAATGTCCTTTCTTTTTAGGTTGTCGGATAGGTTTGGGTTTAGTCGGGTCGTGAATAATGGCTTTAGGAATCTTTACACCCATTGAAGCCATTACGAGGGTTTCAAACATATCATCATAGTTTCGATTGTTGTACTTAAAACAAAATTCAACTATGTATTTAGGCAGATATTTTAAGCTGACATGGTGATATTGCCCAATAATACCCCTTTCCACAATTGCCCAAAAACTTTCGATGCTGTTGGTATTAACACCGTCATAAGAATAGAGTTTGGAATGGTCTATTTTGATATGCTCAATGATTTTTTTCATTCTCGCATAGCCTTTGTAGGTATCGGTTATCAACAATGTATTAGCCAAATCTACGTGTTTTTTCACAAGGGCTTCTAACTTTTTTGCGCCCAACGAATCCATCACTTCGGCTATAACTGCCCCATCACGCTGAACAATACCTGTTACAGGAATAAGTTTTTGGCTACCCCTGCCACGTTTGGTATCTAAATCTACTTTTGCCGTATTGCCTTTCAAGGCTGAAAGGTTGTAGCCCAATTCCCAATTCTTTAACTTCTTGGGTACGATTGACAAGGTATTCTTTACCCTCTTTGGTCAATGGCTTTTTGATATTGGGTTTTCTTGGTTTGCCACCAACATAAGTTTCATCCATTTCAATAACATCATTCAAAGGTTTTACTTTTTCCACTGCCATAATGTCTCTGATAGTATGAGCCATATAAAAGGCAGCTTCATAGTTTATATTCAAATTTCTTTGAAGTTGTAAGGCAGACAACCCTTTTTTAGCATCGGATATGATAGAAAAAGCAAAAAGCCATTTATGCAAAGATAGGCGTGTATTGTGGAGATGTGTATTGGTGGTGACTGAAAACCCTTTACGGCAATCTTTACACCTATGACAGTTATCGAAATACTTTTTTGTGATATTTTGTGATTCACAATAGGCGCAATATACGCCTTTTGCCCAACGGATACGTTCAAAATGTTCCGTTGCTTTTATGTCATCGGGGAATTGTTCAGATACTTCTATTATGCTCATTGAATCAAATTATTTATATTTCCGTATTTTGATTACAAAAATATCAAAATTAAATGAATTGAGTGCGTGACAAAAACGGGGCAATATTCAATTAAGCGGCATAGCTAAAGGCTGACAATTGCTCCTTTTTTATTCTAAAATCCATAAAGTTTTCCATGTCCTCATTGAGT
>JANLRG010000398.1:0-1178 GCA_031361545.1 Bacteroidota bacterium | reverse complement strand
AACTCTGCTATCGCAGGTGGTCGGACGGGTTCATCAGCTATTTCATTGGATGCTATCGAGGAGGTTCAAATCAACGTTGCGCCTTTCGATGTTCGTCAATCGGGTTTCGTAGGTGCGGGCGTCAATGCGGTTACTCGCTCTGGTAATAACGAACTGACCGGTTCGGCATATACAACTTTGAGAAATCAAAAATGGGTAGGTACTAAAGCGCGTGCTTTGCCAGTTTCTATTGGGAAATTTAACGAAAATGTATATGGCTTCCGCTTAGGTGGTCCAATCCTTAAAAATAAATTGTTCTTTTTCGTCAATGCTGAAATCCAACGTAAAACAGAACCAGGTACAACATATGTGCCTTTCGGTGAATCGGGTGGAACACCTACACGTGTTTTAAGAGCTGATTTGGATGCAGTAAGCAGTATTTTGAAAGATAAGTTTGGTTATGATACAGGCCCGGCTACAGGCTTTGACTACGTGACTGAATCCAATAAATATTTAGCGCGTTTTGATTATAACATCAATGATTACAATAAATTGAGTGTACGCTATTCGCATCATGATTCAAAAGCTGATATTCCTATTTCAAACTCAAGCTCTTTGGGTGCAGGTAACAGGACAAATCGGACTGATGGCTTATCAATGGCTTATCAAAATTCAGGATATTACATTACAGATAATACGCGTTCGCTTGTTGCTGAGTTAAATACTTCAATTGGCTCTAAAGCGTCTAATACCTTTATTGCAAGTTATAATTATCAAAATGAAGACCGCGCTTATAAAACTCCGGGTCTTTTCCCTACGATAGATATTAAAAATGGTACTTCTACTTATATCAGTGCAGGTATGGATCCATTTACGCCGTCTAATAAATTAGATTATACAACCATGCAATTGACGGATAATTACCGAATGTATTTGGGTAAACATACCGTTACATTGGGTGCAAGTTATGAGAATTATAAATCAAATAACTTATTCTTCCCAGGCAATAATGGTGTATATGTTTTCAATTCTCTTGAAGATTTTAAAACAGCAGCTAATACAAAATTGAATGACCCTATTACCTTCCCTGTCGGTTTCCAGTATCGCTATTCACTTTTGCCAGGTGGTGCTGAACCATTACAAACGTTAAAAGCGACTACGACTTCACTATATGTACAAGATGAATTTCAAGTAACCCC
>JANLRG010000361.1:0-49568 GCA_031361545.1 Bacteroidota bacterium | reverse complement strand
CGAATGCAAAATTTTATGATGATGTAAAGCGAGAGTATTTAATTAAAATGGGAGAGACAGGTGAAGCACACTTAAATCGGTCCTCTTTTATAGATGACTAAACCATTTAAAAAATTTCGAAGTAATTGATCACCACAAGTTTTATAATTAGGATGATCTTCGTTTCTAAAAACGGCACTAAGTTCTGTTTTAGAAATTTCGTAATCAACAAGTTTTAGAATTTGAATAATATCGTCGTCTTTTAATTTCAAAGCGACGCGTAATTTTTTGAAGATATCGTTGTTCGTTAACATAGTTGAATTTGAAAAAATAATCTATTCCTCTAAGAGGACGGAAATAGAAGATAAATGTATTAAATATTTTTAATATGTCAACTCGTTTAATCGTCATCGTCTGCTTTGAAATGTTTAGAAATTTTTTGGAACAGCCGAGAAATCCAATTCTTAAGTATATAGCGAACCTTTATTAAAAGTAGCCGTTAATTTTTGAATACAATAATTCTTTCTAATTTTATATTTTCAACTTATAAGGGCCAATGATGAAAAAAGTAATATACCACTTCCGTAAATTTAAATTATTTATAACAACTACATTTATTTTTATTTCAATGAACAGCAAAGCACAAGAATTGGAAACAGTCAAATATGTTGACATAAATAAATACTCAGGCAAATGGTTTGAGATAGCCTCATTTCCACAAATATTTCAGAAAGGTTGTCACTGTACTACGGCAGAATATACAATGACCCCTAAAGGTTATATCGAAGTTTTCAATCAATGTAATAAAGGAAGCATCAATGGAAAAACATCTTCAATCAAAGGGAAAGCATTTGTCGAAAAAAATTCTGGCAATGCAAAGTTAAAAGTCCAGTTCTTCTGGCCATTTAGAGTGAAGTATTGGATTATTGATTTAGGAAAACAATATGAATATGCTGTAGTTGGACATCCCAATAGAAAATATTTATGGATTCTATCTAGGACAACTTCAATTGATGCAGCAGAGTATGAAAACATTTTAGAGCGCATAAAGCAAAAGGGGTTTAATATTTCTCTACTAAAAAAAACCATTCATCAATGAAAACCATTTTCGAATAGCAACATTTGTTTAATAAATTGTTTTATTTGTGGATTAATAGTATAAATTTGATCTCATAGCAAGTAGATTGAAGTTGAGCTAATTTTCTATGAAAACAAATCGATGCTAAAACCAACTTTCAAGGAAGCATTAAAATTTTGGATTAAACTTGGGTTCATCAGTTTTGGAGGACCGGCCGGACAAATTGCAATCATGCATGAGTATTTGGTTGAAAAAAAGAAATGGATAAGTAGCAGTAAATTTTTACATGCTTTAAACTACTGTATGATTTTGCCAGGGCCGGAAGCTCAGCAATTAGCTACATACATCGGTTGGCTTCTGCATGGCAAACGCGGAGGCTTAGCGGCTGGAATTTTATTTGTGCTTCCTTCGATGTTTATTTTGTTTGGATTAAGTTGGATGTATGTTTCATTTGGAAATCTTCCTTGGGTATATGCAATGTTTGGCGGATTAAAATCGGCAGTAATTGCAATTGTTATTTTGGCTCTCATTAAAATATCTAAAAAGTCATTATCAACTCGTTTTCATTATTTCATTGCTGGGGCCGCATTTGTTTGTATTTATTTTTTTAAAATATCATTTCCAATAATTATTGTGTGCACGATTGTTCTCGCAGTAATCATTAATAAATATTTTTCGGAATTTATTGTAACATCTACAGAAAATAAAATAAATACAGATCAAGAAGAAGAATATATATTAAACTCTAACGATAAAGAGTTCAAGATTGATTTTAGTGTCACTGATTTATTAAAAAATATTTTTGGTGCAATTATATTTTGGATGGCACCGATTGCAGTTATTTATTTAGCGGCATCAGATTTTTATTTTTGGAAACAGCTTGTACTTTTTTTTACAAAGGCAGCATTTGTCACCTTTGGAGGGGCTTATGCTGTATTACCGTATGTTGCACAGGTGAGTGTAGAGAAATTTCATTGGCTAACCAGCTTACAAATGATTGATGGCTTAGGTTTAGGCGAAACAACGCCAGGCCCTTTAATTATGGTTCTGGCATTTGTAGGATTTATGGCGGCGCATAATCATTATGATGGTTCAATTATTTTTGGAGCCCTTGGCCTTGTAGTAACGACCTATTATACTTTTTTACCCTGCTTCTTATTTATTTTCGCCGGCGCCCCAATCATTGAAAAGACGCAAGAGAACAAGAGAATAAAAGATGTTCTCACATTGGTTACTGCAGCAGTAGTTGGTGTCGTATTGAATTTGACAATTTATCTTGGGCAAGCAGTTGTGTTCCCGAAAGAATTTTCATTGACAGGACTAGATCTGAAAGCAGTTATTTGGATTGTTATTTCATTTATTGCCATGTACCATTATAAAATAAATATGATAAAATGGATAATGGTAAGTGTTGCTTTTGGATTGATAACATATTTGATTGTAATTTGATTATTCTCTGTCAATAATCGTTGATTGAAATTAGTTTTTTGTTTATATTTGGTAAAGTTGTTCAATGAGTATTGAAAAGTTACTTGTAAAATACTAATGAGAAAATAAATTATGAAAGAAATTAGAAATTTGATTTCCTTGATAGCCATCTCTGGAAATATATTATTTATTTTGTGGGTTCTGTACAATGGAATCAATGAAGATTTTGCCGGAACAATGTTTGAACGAATTTCTTATATTAGTTTAATGGGATTGTTGGCAACGAATGCAATACTTTTAATTGGCAACAGAAAAAATAAAAAAATTTAACTGCCTTTTTTCGAAAATAATTATTTAATTTGATCAACCATAATCAGCAGCGATAATTTAAAAAGCATGATAGAAGTTGAAATTACAGTGCATTCTACACTTGAAAAAGTTTGGGACTTTTGGAACAACCCTATTCATATAGTGAACTGGTATTTTGCAAGTGATGATTGGTATGCACCAATTTCAGAAAACGATTTGCAAGCAGGAGGGAAGTTCAAAACTACAATGTCTGCAAAGGACGGATCATTTAGTTTTGATTTCACAGGAGTTTACACTAAAGTAGAACCGATGAAAGAAATAGAATATGAAATTACTGGTGGAAGAAAAGTAGAAATTCGATTTGTTAAATTAGAAGACGGTGTAAAAGTTATTGAAAAATTCGAGCCAGAAAAAGAAAACACTTTAGAGATACAAAAAACAGGTTGGGAAAGCATTTTGTATAATTTCAAAAAACTTGTTGAGAATTCATAATCAAATTTTAAGTCTTGATTGAATGATAGAGAATATCGTAATGGAAAAAACTTTTAAAAATTGCCAGAGTTGCGGAATGCCAATGAAAAAATCTCCAAATGGTGGCGGGAAAAATTTAGACGGAACAATTAGTACAATGTATTGCGATTATTGTTATGGTGCTGGTAAATTCAAACAACCTGAATGGACAGTAGGGGAAATGCAAGAATTCGTAGTTGCAAAAATGAGGGAGATGGGGTTTCATAGATTTTTATCTAAATTTTTAGTTAGACGCATCCCTCGCTTAGTACGATGGAAGAATAAATTAGAATAGTACAATTGGACAGATTTTTTTTATCAGCCTTCCTTACATTTTTTATTATGAAGTTCCCAATTGTGGTCTGTTTACTCTTGAAGAATCGAGAAATAGTTGCTAACTTACTATGATAAAAGTAAGAGAATGAATTTACTATGGTTTAAGCAGAATGGGATTTTATTTACTCCGAGTTCAAAAATCGGATGGGGAATATTAGCAATCATTTTTTCCTACATCATTTATATGTTTATTGACATCGATGGCCGCTCTCATTCAGTCAGCGACACACATGAAAGAGTACATGTTTTTTATCCGCAATAAAAACGAAAGTGTTGAGTCACTATCGCCTTATCGGCATTTGAAATTTTTAAAAAGTTGTGAGAATTATATTCATAATTTAAAGGTCGAAGGTCGTCTGATTTCTGCTCAGCCTATTGAATATGGCGGAAAAGTGATCTCTGGCCAAAAAGGGAAAATCAAGAATAATCAATTAAGGGAGAGTATTGATTTTATGGGGGGCTATTATCACATTTTAGCAAGGATTTAGAAGAAGCAACTGAAATTGCAATGTCAAATCCAGAGTTTGAATACAATGACGACACTATTATTGAAGTTCGCGCAATTAAAAAGTTAGAGCAAGCCCAAAAATTTGTTGTTACTAGGTGAGTTGGAGTTTCTATTTGCAATCGTTATTCTGCTTCTAAAAATAGTTAGACTACTAGAATAATTTTAAAACTTTTTATGAATTGGTATTGATATAAAGAAAGCTTTTTTTAGATTTGTAACAATGGCATTCCACACAATTAATAGAAAGCACCTTGTTAAGTCTATCATTTATAGAATATATTCTTCTTTAATAACCTTTAGTGTTGCTTTTTATTTGACAGGAAATTTAGTTGCATCTGTTTCTATTGGTTTATTAGATTCGGTCCTCAAAATATTTTCTTATTATATTTTTGACGAAGTTTGGATGAAGATTGTTGGGTTTAAGCCAAGGCCAGCAGTGATTTGGTTTACAGGTTTAAGTGGTTCTGGAAAAACAACGATTGCAAATAATTTAATGGAGAAGTTCAAAAGTAAATCAGCTGTGCCGGTGTTGTTAGATGGAGATGAAATAAGACATGCTATTCGTCAAAGCGGGTTTGACCATGATTCAAGAAGAAAACATAATTTAAATGTTGGATATATTTCTTCTCTTTTTGAAAAGCAAGGAAACATTGTAATAGTTGCATTAATTTCTCCTTATGAAGATATTAGAAATGAAATACGAGCAATGTGCACTAACTTTATAGAAGTTTATGTGACTACAAGTTTAGAGGTGTGTATTGAAAGAGATGTAAAAGGGTTATACAAAAAAGCAATAGCAGGAGAAATTAAAAATTTTACTGGGATATCTGACCCTTACTTCCCTCCTACAAAACCAGAAGTGAAGATTGACACCAGCGAAATGACTGTTGAAGCTTGCGTGAATAAAATTTTCGATACGTACCGTTTGAAAAAATAAATTTATTTACGTAAGTAGAAGTTTGACTTTATTGTCAACGGAAATCATAAGTTGGATGTGAAGTTTGAATTTATTGGCAATGAGGAATCACGCAAGTATTTTTCACCAAGCAGTTTACAATGGATTTAAAATGATGAAAGGCGAAGCGATAAAAAATGAATTTTAGAGACTGAATAAAATATTAGAATTCATTAACGCCTACCTTTTCAATAAATGCACTTTTGTGTTCATCATTATAAACACCATAAGCATCGACGAGTAAAGCTTTGACTCCAGAAATAATATTTTCAAGAGCATATACAACACTATTGTCGCTGGTACTACTCATGCCTTCAAAACGGTAGTGCTCTACGATTTCCCAGTCATGAGGATTTAATAAGGCGTATTCCTCATCGATGAAACTATATGTAAATCCACGTTTCTGCAGATCATTAATCGCATCTGTTAATCCATTAAAGTCATGAATTTCCATTTTAGTATTAGTTTTAAAAATAGAAAATAAAATAGTTCATTTTATTGGTTTGATTTTTTTCTTTTCAGTCGCTCAAAAATTTTGTCCATTCCGTCAATAGCTTTAGCAATACTTTCTTCATAGGAATCGCCACTTTTTTTTAGGTATTGATTTTCTCCGGAATGAGAAATATATAATGAGCAATATTTATTTCCTGGAACATTAGCAGGCCCACTTTTTAAAGAGATGTCGGCTCGAATTATATCTGCGTATTTTTTTGAGAGCTTACTAATTTTTGAATCAACAAATTTCTCAAGTGATTTGCTAGCCTTGAAGTCAATTGTTTGAATGTTAATTTTCATAATTTATTGTTTCTTTGAAAGTTTATAATTTTTAAAAAATATCTTTTGCCTTTACATTTTGTTTTGTTAGTGAATGAAAATATTCCTCTAACAATTAAATTTGAAGAAGAACTAAGTCATTTTTTTGTTCTCACCAGAACCCTTGAACTTATGAAGTGAATATACATTAGTAAGGTACGAATAAAACTTGCATTAGCTTAACAAACCTAGTAATTTCCCTTGCAGGAAATCAGAAATAGAATTGATTATTGAATCTTTTAAAATGATGAGCTCTTCAGTGAGGACATTGAAAACCGAATGACAAATTCAAATTAGTATTAAATAAATTGGACTGCATGAAAAGACATATTAACTCAAATAAATCCTGCAATGAAATTAAGCAGGTAAAGTTGCTTCTTTTATAAGATGTAAACGATAATGAGTAAATATTTTTGACTTTGAAATGAATCCAACATATTGGTCATTATTAGTGACTGGCAAATTCCAGGCTTCTGTTTCATCAAACTTTTTTAAAACCTCCTCCATTGAATCTTGAAGTTCAATAACAGCTGGAGGGCTGACCATTAAATCTACAAGAAAGGTTTGATGATATAATTCTTTTGAAAACATTACATGCCTTACATTGTCGAGAAATATTTCACCTAAAAAATTATTATGTAAATCAACAACAGGAAAAATATTTCTTTTTGATTTTTCGATAACAGGAATAAGTTTGGCGAGAGAATCGGTTTGAAGTACAGGAATAAAATCAGTTTCGATATAATCGCTCAATTGCATTTTTGCAAGCACCACTTTATCTTTATCGGTCGTTATTAAATCTCCTTTTTGTGCAAGCGATTTTGTGTAAACAGAATAAGGTTCAAAATATTTAGAGATTAGATAGGTAATTGACGACACAATCATAAGAGGTAGGAAAAGAGAATATCCACCAGTAATTTCTGCAATTAGAAAGATAGCAGTTAATGGTGCATGAATTACTCCGCTCATTAAAGCTGCCATACCAATCACTGCAAAATGCACTTCATTGAGGTGAGCAATCCCAAGCATATTTACAGATCGCGAAAAAGTAAATCCGCACATTGCGCCTGTAAAAAGCGAAGAGCCAAACATACCACCATTTCCCCCTGCGGCAACCGTGAAAGAAGTTGCAACAACTTTAAGCAACATTAACGCGAGAGTAAAAATTACAAGGGACCAAATACCTGCTAAAGGAAGCAAGTTGCCGTCTGTTATTAGAGAGAATTCTTGATTGTGTAGTAGCTTTACAACACTTTCGTAACCTTCTCCATAGAGCGGCGGAAAAATAAAAATTAATGTTCCCAATAAAAGTCCACCGAGAATTGCTCTTAAGTAAGGTGTACCACGCTTTGCAAATGCATCGCCGATTGAAAAATATACTCTTATAGAATAAACGGAAATGATAGCTGCCAAGAAACTAAAAAGTATGTAATAAAGTAAATTGTCTGAGTTCCACACTTCAGTAATAAGGACAAATGGTTGTCCCGAATAAATCATGTGAGAAAGAATGGAAGCTGTTGCGGAGGCGATTAGAAGCGGAACAATTACTGAAGTCGGCATATCGACTAAAAGTATTTCAAATGCAAAAATGACACCGGCAATTGGAGCATTGAAGATGGCAGAAATTCCTGCAGCGGCACCACACGCCAACAAAATTGTTCTTTCTTTTAAATCGAAACGAAGCCATCGCGCCACATTACTACCAATCGCTGATCCAGTAGAAGCAATTGGAGCTTCAAGTCCTGCAGACCCACCGAAACCCACAGTCAATATGCTTGTGAACATTTGTGAATACAATTTATCTTTTTCGACATAGCTCGATTTTCGAGAAATGCTATAGATGATATTTGTCACGCCACGACCTAAACGGCCATTTCGAAAAACTTGAGTATAAATAACTGTTAAAAGTATTCCAAGAGTTGGGAATAGAAATAGCGTATAATGAAAATTTTCAAGAGAAGAAATTTTGTGAACTTGCGTCTGAATGAGATGAACACCATTTTTTAAAATGACAGCACTTAGCGAAGTGACAAGTCCTATGAATACACTTGCCAAAATGAGTGACGTTCTGCTCCCGAAATACTTCTTCCGCCAAAAACCGATTTTTTTAGTATTCATAATATAATTGAGAGTATGAAGTTATAAAAATTGTTTTTGATACAATGTTACGAATTGGTAAATGAAGAATAAATTTTGCAATAATTTTATTAAGAGACAATTCAGTTTACTAATGCTGGCCGGAAATTGAAAAGAGAGAGTATGAATGCTGCGATTGTGGTGAATTAAATCAGTACCTTTACTTTAAGGAAATTCAATTTGAAAACACTCATCTCCTCTTTGCTTTTAAGTTATTATCGACTTGGCATTTTGTTTTTGCCACAAGGGGAATTGTCAACTATTGTTGACCTTCCTCAAATGTATCAGCATTGTAAAACTACAGTAGACCCCGATATGTCGCCAATAGATTTTATCACCGACCATCTAATAAACATAGATGGCTTGTTTGATAAGCATGAAAAAGGTGACGAACAAAAACCTCATTTGCCAATGACAGTCAGGCATACTAATTCAACCATTAACTATTTCATTATTTTTATAAGGCATGATTTTGCATTAGAGCAAAATGGAGAGTGGAATTTTGAGAATAAAAAAGAACCAATCTATTACTCGGATTATAATACAAAAGTTTTCAAACCACCAATGAAGTGTTAGAACTTTCAAAAAAACTATAAAATAAAATATTCTAACAGATTAAAATCTCATCAATGAAAAAAACAATATTAATCATATCTATACTTTTCATGGCAGTGACCATGAAAGGAGGGACACCACCTGCGGCTGTATCAAAAGCATTTGCTCAGAAATTTCCAACGGCTACTCAAGTGAAGTGGGGAAAAGAAAATGCATTGGAATGGGAGGCGGAATTTAAATTAAAGACTGTAAAAAATTCTGCGAACTTCTCTTTAGATGGTTCTTGGCTGGAAACAGAAACAGAAATTCCAATTTCAGAAATACCTGCGTCAGTTTCATCTGCAATTATGAAAAAATATCCGGGTTGTAAAATTACTGGTGGCGACAAGATTGAATCACTTAAAAAAGGAATCTTGTATGAAGCAGATATAAAAACAGGAGTTATTAAAAAAGAAGTCGTCTTGAAATCAGACGGTACTTTTACAAAATAAAAGACCACCTTAAAAGAGATTCTACAGAGGTAAGAAGAATCTCTTTTAATTTTTTAAATAAGTAATTGCTGACTAACAAATATTAAAGTTCAATAAAATACTTATGATGGAAGATACGGCGAGGAAAAAACACTGGGAAGAAATATACAAGACCAAGCAATTGACAGAAGTGAGTTGGTATCAGCCAACACCAGAAACGTCATTAAATTTTTTTGAAGAATTTAAAATTCCACGCACTGCAAAAGTGATAGATGTAGGCGGAGGAGACAGTTTGTTGGTCGATCACTTGTTAGATTTGGGATATACTAATATCACAGTACTCGACATTTCAAAAAATGCGATTGAAAGATCAATGAAGCGATTGGGAGAAAAATCGAAAATGGTTAAATGGATAGAGGCAGATGCTTCTTCTTTTAAGCCAGAAGAGAAATATGATTTATGGCATGACCGTGCAACTTTTCATTTTTTGACAGATGAAAATGAAATAATTAATTACATTAACACGGCACAAAACTCGATGAGTGAAAATGGAGTTTTAGTTATCGGAACATTTTCGGAACAAGGACCAAAAAAGTGTAGCGGAATTGAAATAAAGCAATACTCTGAAAAGGCGATGACCGATATTTTTCAGATATATTTTGAAAAGGAAAAGTGCATTACAGTTGATCACGAAACACCATCTTATTCAATTCAAAATTTTGTTTTTTGTAGTTTTAAAAAAAGGAAATAATAAGATCTGTATGATCAAAACAAACTAGATGGTTATGAGCTTAAGTTCGGGGTATAAAAAAGAGAAAACACTTTAAAATAATAGCCATGCACCCATTTAATAAAAGTTTTTGGGAAATAAAAATCGATTTTAAGTTTTTATAAAATATCTTTTTGAAAAAAATGAATCCTGTGAGTATGTTTGGGCTATTAAATAATCAATTAGGGAAAGTTGAGTATTTATTAAGAGCACCACACGAATTGGCAGGAGAGATTTCATTTCTTTCCTGCCTTTTTATTTTACATAAAACTTTAGATCTTGGATAACTAACTCAAAAAAGAAATGCAAAGGAAAGATTTTATAAAAGTGGCTGGGTTAGCAGGATTTACTATTCACTAGCCCAAAACAAAACTATTGAATAACTAATTTTTCCACTTCAATAATTACATTATTTGAATTTGAGAAGCGCACAAGGTAAAGTCCACGATTCAATAATGGAAGAGTAAGATTAGTAGGGAAAACATCAATACTTTGAGTGAATTGTATTTTTCCAAGAATATCGACAATTTCAATATTACATGATTTAGTTTTCGAAGATAAAATTGTTACACTTTCTCCAGCAGAAATTAATGTTGGGACAAGAATAAATTTATTGAATAAAACTTGATCGTTAATTTCACTACAGATAATCCAATCGATTACTACATCATCAGATGCACTACAACCATTGGAATCGACAACAGATACTGAATAATAAACGGAAGAAGGATTAAGAGTGTCTGCTAAATACGTTTGCAAAGTTGATCCATCTTGCCATTGGTAAGAAGAGAAACCGCTACCTGCATCGAGTACGATTGAGTTAATTGTACACAGAGTTGTATCATCTACAATATTTACAAATGCAGGTTGATAAATTGAAAGCTGGATAGAATCAGATTCAGTACAAATTCCATTTGTAAAAGAAATTGAATATAGTCCTGATTGATTCACGGCCAAAAGAGAATCGGAAGAACCATTGTTCCACGTCCATTGATTTATCATAGGAGAAGATAATTGTACAAGATTGTTTGTACAGATTGAAGTATCGGCGCCAAGAGAAAAAGTTGGGAGTGTTGCTATTATTACATTGATAGAATCGACAGTTGGGCAAAAGTTTGAATCGACAGCAACTACACTGTATGTTCCAGAGAAACTTATTGGATTTATATTGGAGAGCGCACCATTGTTCCACGAATAGGAAAGATAACCAGTTGGAGCAATTAAAGAGAGAGCAGCGTGACCACAAAAAGTTGTATCAGGAGGCAACGAAATTTGCTGAATTGTAAATTGTGAAATTGAAATTGTATCGGAATAAAATCTATTTCCAGATGAATCTGTTAAAGTAGCAAAATAATTTCCGGGAATAGAAGTAGAAATTGTTTGAGTGCTATCACCAGTATTCCACGAGTAAGAATAGCCAGAAGCCAATGTAATGACAGCAGAATCATTTGGACAAATTTGATTTTGATTCGTAAAGATTAATGGAAAAGAAATTCCTACAAAACCGCTGGTATCTGTTTTAAGAATGAAAGCTTTTTTATTTCCAAAACTATGCGTTGTTCCACTTAACGTATAACCTCCATCATTAGCAATAAAAAAATTTGAAAAGGACTCATCATTTTTTTCTCCATAATATTTTGTCCAAAGCAATCCTCCTTGAGAATTTAATTTAGAGAGGGCGACCTGATTTTTAAAACCATTTACATTTGTATTTCCAGCTATTAATATTGAGCTATCGGCCGTTACTTTTAATGAGATAATGTCAGAGGTAAATGGAATTGGTTTTGTCCATAAAATATTTCCCACTAAATCTGTTCTAGAAAAAATTAAATTGTTTGAAAGAATAAAACCATTTCCATTAATTGTATCAATGTTAGTATATAAATCTAAATATCTTTGGATAGGCTGATTGAATGAACTTTGATTTTGATTAAAGTCAGAAGCCGAATATGCGTTGGTGTCATAACAATTAACATAGACAGGAGATACAGAATAGTATTCATTTCCATTTGTAAATCGAATTGCTTCCTTACTATAGTTCCAAACGTCAAAAGAGATTGTGCCTTGCCAAATTGGAAAATTAGAATTGTCAACTTTTACGATTAAAGTTGGGTTGCTACACATCTCATCATCTTCCCAAAGTTGATAGGCAAAAAAATCGTCAGGAGTAATATAAACGGCGAGTCCTCTAGAATCACCAACAGCTCCATATAGATTGGTGAGGAAATAACTGACAACACCATTGGAATCTGTTCGCAATAAATAAGCGGTATTACTTAATCCATCATTACCAATTATATAATTTTCAAGTTGAGAATTAGCTGCAATACAAACAGGACTAAGCGCTCCATAATTACCAAATTCAAAACGGCGAAATTCGGTTCCATCATTGTTGATTCTGATCACAACATTGTGAGGGGAATTTTTACAGAGGAAAGAATAGTTATTGTCGAAAGTTTGAACAAGATGTACGCCACTGATTGAATCATTCGTACTCGCATCAGAAAAAATTTTGACAAAATTTGTTTGAGCAAAAATTTGAATAGAGCACAAAATAAAAAGGAGGACTAGTTTTGATTTCATGTGAATGTAGCGAGAGTGAGAGAACAAGGTATTCATTTTTTAGTCTGGTTCAAAAGGGGCGCCACTAGTGGTTTTACACAGGATAATCAACAATTCAACTTTATAAATATATTTGCTGAACATTGAAACTTTTGAACGAGAAAATAGTCCTAAGAGCCATGAAAAAGATCCTGATCCTTTTATTTTTATTTATTTCTAATGCACATGTCAGCGCTCAATTATATTTTCCTCCAGTTATTGGGTCAACGTGGGATACAATTGGGCCCAATTCTTTAGGCTGGTGTCAGGATAAAATAGATTCATTGGTGGATTATTTGGGAAATAAGAATACTAAAGCATTTATTTTGTTGAAAGACGGAAAAATTGTAATTGAACATTATTATGGAACATTTACTCAAGATAGTTTGTGGTATTGGGCATCAGCAGGGAAATCGCTCACCTCATTTGTAGTTGGAATTGCAAAGCAAGAAGGTTTATTAAATTTATCAGACTCTACTTCAAAATATCTTGGTAGTGGTTGGACAATTTGTCCGTCAATAAAAGAAGGCCAGATTAAAATTTTAAATCAGTTGACAATGACCAGTGGGTTGGATGATGGATATGATGCTTACTGCACAGATGACACTTGTCTGAGGTATTTGGCAGACGCTGGAACGCGCTGGGCATATCATACTGCTCCTTATACTTTATTAGATGGAGTTATACAAAATGCGACTGGAGTTACGCTCAACTCCTATTTGCAAACGAAAATAAAATCAATTACCGGGATGACAGGAAATTTTTATCAGTCTGGTTATAACAATGTTTTTTTTAGCAAAGCGAGAAGCATGGCTCGTTTTGGTTTGTTGATGTTGAACCAAGGAAATTGGGCTGGCACACAAATCATGACTGACACGTCGTATTTTAATTCGATGATAAGACCATCACAACAACTGAATCAATCTTATGGATATTTGTGGTGGTTGAATGGACAGGCTTCGTTTATGTTGCCTGGGTTACAATTTGTTTTTCCTGGACCATTAAGTCCAAATGCGCCAACAGATATGTATGCAGCATTAGGAAAAAACGGACAAGTTATCAACGTTGTTCCCTCGCAAAATTTAGTTTGGATTAGAATGGGAGATTCACCTGGAGGAGGTGAAGCGCCAACGAATTTTAATGATTCCATTTGGCAAAAACTCAACGATGTGTTTTGTTCAACAACATCGATAGAAGAAAATGAAACGGCTCAATCAAATTTTATTTTCTCTAATCCGACTTCCGACTGGCTTCAC
Source organism: Bacteroidota bacterium (assembly GCA_031361545.1). Classification (GTDB taxonomy): domain Bacteria; phylum Bacteroidota; class Bacteroidia; order AKYH767-A; family 2013-40CM-41-45; genus JADKIH01. The sequence continues at coordinate 35,865 of JANLRG010000361.1, read as the reverse complement.
ATTCTAAATAAAAATATTAAAAAATTGGCAATCACCTATGAAATAATAGATATGCTTGGCAATAAAATTAAGAGTTGGAAAAGTTGCGAGGAAGAACAAGACGTTGAAATTTCAGAAATACAAAACGGCTTGTATATTTTAAGAATTGATTTGCGAGCAGAAAAATTAATTGTAACTCACTAGTTATTATATTTACAAAATATCTCTTAGACAATTGCTTCAGTTTTTGGAAAGATTGGTTGACATCAAAAGCAAGATTAGGAGTAAGATTTGTTAACCGACAATTTTTCACAACCATCCAATCACCGTCAACATTTAAAGTTGGAAAAAGACTTTCACCCTGATAAATTTCTTTAATCAATAATGCTCATTCTTCATCGTCAATTATAGAAGCTTCTTCCGTTTTGCTTGAAGAAGCAACAGCTTTATTTATAATCGATAACTCATCGTTAGATAAATATCGCCATTCGCCAACAGGAATTCCATCAAGTGTTACATTCATAATTCTTATCCTTTTCAATCGCTCAACTTGATAGCCAAGTTCCTCACACATTCGTCTGATCTGTCTATTCAATCCTTGGGTGAGAACGATTCGAAATTGATTCGGGCCTTCTTTTTTAACGACACACTTTTTGGTGACTGTATCTAAAATGTGAACACCATTACTCATGTCAGAAATAAATGTTGATGATATAGTTTTGTCAACAGTTACTACATATTCTTTTTCGTGATTATTACCAGCTCTTAAAATTTTATTGACAATATCGCCATCATTCGTCAAAAAAATAAGTCCTTCCGATGGTTTATCTAATCGACCAATAGGAAAAATTCTTTGAGGGAATTTAATATAGTCGATAATGTTATCTGTTTTTTTCGGATCCGTGGTACAGGTGATTCCTCTGGGTTTGTTGAAGGCAATGTAAACGAATTCACTTTTTGCTTTTAATGATTTACCATTCACTCGCACATCGTCTTCGGGCCCAACTTTGGTTCCCAATTCTGCTTTTAATCCATTTATAGTAACACGACCTTGCTCTATCAGTCGATCCGCTTCCCGACGAGAGCAAATTCCTGTTTCACTGATGTATTTATTTAGTCGAGTCATTATCGGTAATGGATTTTAATCCGTCAAAGATAATCTTTAAGAGAATATAGTAGGAAATAGAGTTCAGTATTAAACCAATTTTTTAAAAAAGTCTTCTCTTAATAAGCAGTTATAATATTTTAGGATTTTTTATTAAATAATGAAGGCCTCATTTCAATTAAACAAAGTATACTCAAGTGTAAAAATGGGATACATGATGAAAAAGTAGTTCTGGAAAGAAAACAAATTTCATGTGCTACCTCTAATTATTTTTCTAATTTTATGATTCTTCTTGAATAGCGCTTGAACATCATCTGTTGATTTAATTTTATTTTTTAAAAAGAAGAACAAAACATGGAGCTTCGACACCACTTGATTGACACTTTTAAATTTAATGATGCAGTTAATAAGCGACTCATTGAAAAAATAAAGGAATTGCCAGATCAAAAAGCAAGTATAAGATTATTTAGTCACTTGATTAATTGCCAGAGTAAATGGATGGCAAGAATCAATAAGGATGAAAACTCTCAAGAAATGAGTTGGTGGGAACCCATTTATTTATTTGATGAGCTCGAGAGTGAATGGAATAAAAGTTTAGGACCTTGGCTAAATTATTTAGACGCATCAACCGAAGAAGAAATTTCTGAAGAGACAACTTTTATTGGTTTTGATGGCGGAGTATGGGCAGCAGCTCCAAAAGACATTGCTCTTCAGTTAAATTATCATTCCATCCATCATCGTGCGCAAATTCAAACAATCATTCGTCAGCAAGGGCAAGAGCCTGATTTTTTAGATTACATTCGAACCAAGTACAGAAAGGTAAGTTAGAGACACAATATTTTAAGAAGAAAGATTTATAATTATTTCTAAAAATTCGTTAACATGAAACTAAAACTCTTTATTATAATTTTCATTTTATTCTCTTGTCAAAATTTATTTTCTCAACCAACAACATTTTTACCTAGAGGAATTGGCGGAGGTGGGGCTTTATTTTTTCCAAGTATTAACCCAGCGGACGAAAGTGAATTCTATGTCAGCTGCGATATGAGTGAAATGTTTCACTCAACTAATTTTGGTTTAAGTTATTCACAGATAGATTTTCAGAAATTACAAACGGCCAATACTTCAACGTATGAGTTTACTTCTTTTCCAAATGTTGCTTACACATCATTTAACGACGGCAATAATATTTTTCCTGTTGTCACCAATGATGGTGGTATAAATTGGACTCCAATGGCAGGATACAATATTGGAACGTATGGAAATGTTTATAATGTAAAAACAAATTATAATAATCCATCGCAGGTGATAGCAGGTGCTTATGGTGATATTTTATTTTCCGTTGATTACGGATCTACCTTTAATTTGGTTAAGCATGCAGCTAACATGGGAGCAGGAATTATTGTGAGTGGTGTTTATTGGGAGGGCCTTCATATTTACATTGCGACTAATGAAGGAATCTTACATTCTTCAGACGGTGGAATTTCCTTTTCAATGATGAATACCACTGGCATTACTGCTGGCGAAATCATTTGGTCATTTGCTGCAGCATACAATGGAACACATCAACGATTTGTTTGTATCACTGCGAGTAGTGCAGACGTGTACAACGGTGTTATGCCATGGAATTATTCAAATTTCGCAAAAGGAGTTTACATCATGAATGACATCGATTCAACATGGCTTCCTCGGTCATTCGGAATTAATTTTAGTTCAGATTTTGTAATGTATGCTGCTATGTCTTCCTATGATATTTCAACTATTTATTTAGGTGGACATGATAATAATCTTGGAGCACCATTAGTATTAAAATCTTCGACTGGTGGCGATGTTTGGTCTAAGAGATTTAATACTACAAATAATCAGAACATCATCACAGGTTGGGAAGGAGCAGGCGGCGATAAAAATTGGAGTTGGAGTGAGACTTGTTTTGGAATATCAGTAGCACCTAATAATTCTAATAAAGTTTTATTTGGGAATTACAGTAACATCCAAGCGAGTGACGATGGCGGCAACAATTGGCGACAAGCTTATATTAATAGTTCAGACGATCATGCGGCAGGTTCAACTACCCCGCAACATTTATCTTATCGAAGCATTGGACTAGAAAATACAACTTGCTGGCAAGTAGCATGGGCAGATGCAAATAAAATGATGGGATGTTATAGTGACATTGGTGGAATTAGAAGTATCAATGGTGGAAATAGTTGGGGATTTCAATACACAGGGTTTTCTACAAACTCCTTATACAGAATAGAAAAATCTATTTCAGGAAAACTTTTTGGAGCTTGTTCGAACATTCACGACATGTATCAAAGTACGCGTTTAGCAGATTCACAATTGGATGCAGGAGATGGGAATGGTAAAATTGTTTTTAGTAATGATAGCGGATTAACGTGGGCACCACTTCATACTTTTGGTCATCCAGTTTTTTGGCTTGCGATTGATCCGAGCAATCAAAACACAATGTATGCTTCTGTCATTCATTACGGCGGAACACAAGGCTCGCAACTCGGAGGAATTTATAAAACGAATGACTTAAATAATTTGTCGAGTTCAACTTGGACAAAATTGCCGAATCCTCCACGAACTGAAGGGCATCCTGCATCGATAAACATTCTCAACGATGGCAAAGTAGTTTGTACGTTTTCAGGACGAAGGAGTTCATTGGGATTTACATCTAGTTCAGGTGTTTTTGTTTATGACCCATTGTTGAATAGTTGGAGTGATGTGAGTGATAACGGGTTGAAATATTGGACAAAGGATTTAGTAATTGATCCTTCAGATGTTTCTCAAAACACATGGTATGCTTGTGTATTTAGTGGTTGGGGCGGCGCTGCGAATGGTCTGGGTGGATTATATAAAACAACAAATCGTGGTTTGAGTTGGGTAAAATTAACAGGAGCGCAATTTGACAGAGTGACGTCAATTTCTTTTAATCCGTTAAATAATAATCAAGCATTTCTAACTACAGAAACTCAAGGCTTGTGGTTTTCATCAACGATGAATTCATTGACACCGACATGGGCATTAGTTACAACTTATCCATTTCGTCAACCTGAACGAGTTTTTTTTAATCCGTATAATCAATCCGAAGTGTGGGTAACAAGTTTTGGAAATGGAATGAAGGTTGGGAATATGCTTGTCAATGAAATTACAGATTTTAATAATGGCGGAAAAGTAAAACTAGAATTATATCCTAATCCCACTTCTATTGATTTTACAATTTCTATTTCAGAAGAAACAGCTCAACTTTGTCCAATACTATCGATAAATAATTTACTTGGCGAAGAAGTGTACAGAATAAAAACAAATGGCATTCATCAAAACATAATTGGTCAAAATTTTTCAGCAGGAACTTATATTTGTAAGCTAATGGTGAATGGTGAATGTATTGCGAATCAGAAACTCATTATAACAAAAAAATAAAACAGACTAATTTTTGAAATACATTACACGAGCAGTTTGGGTTTTATCCATCGTAAGTTTATTAACAGATACAGCGAGTGAAATGCTGTATCCAATCATGCCGATTTATCTAAAGAGTATTGGTTTTTCAATTGTACTAATAGGAATATTAGAAGGAGTAGCAGAAGCTATAGCTGGATTGAGTAAAGGCTACTTTGGGAATATGTCGGATCGAATGGGAAGGCGAGTTCCATTTGTAAGAATAGGATATGCCTTTAGCGCTATTTCTAAACCGATGATGGCAATTTTTATTTATCCGTTATGGATATTTTTTTCAAGAACGATAGATCGTTTTGGGAAAGGAATTAGAACTGGCGCAAGAGATGCAATTCTATCGGATGAAGCAACGCCAGAAACTAAAGCAAAAGTTTTTGGCTTTCATCGATCGATGGATACATTTGGCGCAGTGTTGGGACCAGTGGGAGCGCTTGTCTTTCTTTATTTTTATCCGGCGCAATACAAGACTCTTTTTTTTATTGCATTCATTCCAGGAATATTGGCAATAGTAACAACATTTTATTTAAAAGAAAAAAGAATAAGTCAGCATCCAATAAAGAAAGCAAGTTCATTTTTCTCATTCATTAAATATTGGAAAGAAAGTCCTGAACTGTATAGGAAAGTGGCAATAGGCTTGTTGGTCTTTGCTTTGTTTAATAGTTCCGATGCTTTTTTATTATTGAAAGGAAAAGATGCAGGATTGAATGATGTTCAAGTAGTCGGTGTTTATATTTTTTACAATTTGATCTATTCTCTATTTGCTTTCCCGATTGGAATTTTAGCAGATAAAATTGGGCTTAAAACAATTTTTATATCTGGGCTACTCATTTTTGCTTTCGTATATTTAGGAATGTCGTCAGCTTTCAGTTTGAATGGCTACTTAATTTTATTTGTTGCTTACGGAATTTATGCAGCTGCTACAGAGGGAATTTCTAAAGCATGGATTAGCAACATCGTCGATAAAAAAGAAGTGGGAACAGCAATTGGAACTTATTCAGGATTTCAGAGTATTTGTTCGATGATTGCTAGTGCGATGACAGGAGTGATATGGTTTAAATTTGGATCGAGTGCAGCTTTTGTAATAACAGGCATAGCGGCATTGTTGGTTACTATCTACTTTATTTTTATAGGAAAAATAAATTCTAATATGAGGAATAGCCCATCACTATAATTGTTTTTTGTTTCAATACAATTTTAAGATTTGCCATTAATATATTTAAATCCATTAAAAATTTCTGAAGTAGTATCGCTCACTATTCATTCTAAAATAATCGAAATGGGAAGAGAATATCTCAATCTTAAACAATTTTATCAAGTCGGACTGTTGATAATTAAAAAGACATTTTAACATTTCTACTAATATTATTTCGTAACTTAGATAAGCAGTAAGTATTTTCCTTAGTGCTATAATATAAATTCAAGAAAAAGACATTTGAAATTTCCTTCTGAAATTGGGAAAATGAATTAGAACAAAGTTATTGTGATACTTTAGATTTATAAAAGTATAGCCAACAGATAAAACGCTTCAAAGTATTTGAGCAAGTAATAAGTTTCAAACAGAGAAGCATTGGATATAGAGAATCCGGTCATTGTGAAAAGGCCGGGAATGTGTGATTGAAGCCAAGGTTCAGAGCAAACGTGCTACTGAACTCATTAAAGGGGAGGTTAAAAACCTTGGTCATCGCTTAAATTAGTCAAGTGAAATTGTGTGAAAGGTTTTTAATTTTGGAGCACCTTCAATTTATTGGAGGTGCTTTTTTTGGGATGGGAAACTGCATCAAAAAGCATTGACATGGGATTGTTATATTTTCAAAGATAGATAATGTCATTGCAAATAAATGGGCGAACATGTTTTTTACTCCCTTTGAAAAGCATAGATTCAAAGTTGCAATTCAAAATTATGATAAGTATCATAAAATTGGTTCCAACTAATCAGGGATGCTCACTGCTTTAAAAGGAATTTATCAAAACACGAAGAAATAATATGAAGTGATAAAACTATTTACTAAATTTAGTGGATAAAGTAAAAATGATTTTAAATATACAATTATGACAGCACTTAAATTAAAGAAAATTTTAATCCCGATTGATTTTTCTTACACGTCATTAAAGGCATTAGATCATGCTGTGGCGATTTCTAAGGTTACGAAGGCAGAAATCATTCTACTTCATGTTATGGAGAATCAATATGCTTCAGCAGATCCATTTTTTTCTGCGAACGTTGGTATCGTAAACTTCGAAAAAAAACTAACCAAAATTAGTTATGAAAGTTTAAACAAGCTCGCAGCGAAAATTACCAAGAAAGGAATTGAGAACGTCAAAGTACTTTCAGTCATTGGAAGGACACATAGTGAGATTATCAAAATGAGTAATAAATATAAAGTGGATATTGTGATTATGGGAACACATGGTGTGAGCGGCTTCCGTGAGTTTGTAATGGGCAGCAACACTTTCAGAGTCGTAAGCGATGCGCTATGTCCTGTCCTTTCGGTTCAGAGAAAAAGTAATGCGAAAGGATTTAAAAACATTTTAGTTCCGTTCTGTGACCGACCACATTCTCGCGAAAAAGTAATGCATGCGATTCAAATGGCTGAACTATTTCAATCTAAAATTTATGTGTTGGGAATTGACGAAGAGAAAACGACTGCACATAAAAAGAAAATAATGTTGGAAGCCAACCAAATTAAAGGCATTGTTGAGAGACATAGTTTGGCTTGTGAAATAGAAGTTGTCTCAGAAGCTTATGATGCAAAAACGGTTTTAGGGTATGCTAATAAAATTAATGCAGACTTGATTTTTGCAATGGGCGATATCGTAAAGCATGACATCACAGAATATTTTACCGGCTCATTTTCTCAACAACTAATCAATCACTCAACTATTCCAATTTTGAGTGTGCACTCACAAGTTAATCCAAAGATGATTGAACTTTGGCAAGGAATTTAAAAAAAGCCCCCTATGAAAGTTTTTCTTAGGGGGCTTTTTTTTGAAGACTGTTCACCATTAATTTTACATGATACATTAAAATATGACCATAACGACATCAAGTAACATGATAACTTTTATAAATATGTATGACATTTTAAGCGCAAAGAAATGCCGAGGAGAAATTAGCTTGAGAAGGCAACTAAAGAAAAAATAAAAAGAATTATAATTAAAATTGTACGAAACCTGAAAATTATAGGATAAGACCGAGAAAGTGTGAAAAGAATATTATGAAACGGAATCAATTTTTTATTAAATTCACATAGGGCTTAGCTCTTTGATGTGTTCGATGTTCCGAATTTTACTTTTTCAAAAAAAGAATTGTTTGTATTTTATAAAAGCAAATTAAATGGAGGTCGATTAAACTATAAGAATTTTAGTTTCACTTTTTTAATTACATATTATCATGGCAAAATTTAAAATAAAAAAAATCCTCGTTCCGCTTGATTTTTCATTTACCTCCTTAAAGGCACTTGATCATGCAATCACATTATCAAAACTAAGTAATGCTGAGTTAGTATTGATGCATGTTGTAGAAAACCAATATGTGAATAACGACCCATTCTTTGTATCAAGTCCTAGCATTGTAAATTTTGAGAATAAATTAACAAAAGCAAGTAAAGAAAATTTAGATAAGCTCGCATTAAAAATTAAAAAGAAAGGCATTGATAAAATAGTTACCGTTGTGGTGAATGGTCGAACACACAAACAAATTTTGAAAGTTGTCAAAACTACCAAGCCCGATCTTATTGTAATGGGTACACACGGCGTTTCTGGGGTTAAAGAGTTTGTGATGGGAAGTAATACATTTAGAATCGTAAGTGATGCAGAATGTCCTGTTCTTTCGGTTCGAAGAAAAAGTAATCCTACTGGATTTAAAAACATTCTTGTTCCATTTTGTGATCGCCCACATTCACGCGATAAAGTAATTTATGCAATAAAAATGGCGGAGATTTACGGGTCTAAAATTTATGTGTATGGAGTTGATACAGACAAAACATCTAGCCATCGGAATAAAGTTTATCAAGAGGCTGATCAAATTAGTGAAATAGTAGAAAGACATAATATCGAATGTGATGTTAAAGTTGTTTCAGCACCTTATGACGCAGAAACTATTTTAAGATATGCCCAAAAAATAAAAGCAGATTTGATTTTGTCGATTGGTGATATCATCAAACAAGACATTACTGAATATTTTACAGGCTCTTTTGCTCAGCAAGTTATTAATCACTCATCTATTCCTGTTTTAAGCATTCATTCAGAAGTGAACACACAAATGGTCGAAATGTGGCATGGGATTTAAGAAAGCATCTTATAAAACTAATTTTTTCGAACAAAAGTTGAAATGGTAGAACAGTCGATAAAACTTATTTAATAAGTAGATAAGTTTTACTCAACTGTTTCCTCCAATCATACTGACTAAATTGATTTGTAAGAGAGATTATAAAGACTCAAGTATTTTTAAAATTGTTTAATAATAATTTTTTACATGAAGCATTTTTAATAAATTGCTTTCATCTATAACTCTTCAACAGATGAACCCACATCAAGATTTAATGGTAAAAATGGCACTGGACTCTTGGCACACGCAGGTTAGTAAAGGTGCTAAATTATTTAGACAGTTGACATTTGATCAGTTAATAAAGGAGGTTGCACCTGGAAGAAACACAGGTGTTTATCTGTTAGGGCATCTGGTCGCTGTTCATGATGATCTCCATCCACTTTTCAATTTAGGTCATACGTTGCATCCAGAACTTGAAAATATATTTATCAAAAACTCTGACAAATCGAATCTTGAAAAGCCAGCAATTAAACTTCTAATACATCATTGGGACGAGGTTCACGGGGCCTTGGAAAAACATTTCAATTCTATGACTACAGATGAATGGTTTCAAAAACACAATTCAATTTCTGAAGAGGATTTTAGGAAAGAACCCAATAGAAATAAATTGAATGTATTGTTAAATAGAACAAATCATTTATCCTATCATCTAGGTCAGTTGGCATTTCTTAAAGAAGAGGAAGATTAAGAAAGGCTTAAGTTGCTTTTTTAGTCATTCAGCTCTATAGTTTATTTTTTATTGTTCGCTCCTAAAATATTTTTAAGAAACTTTTATTTACCTTCACATGAAAATATAAACTATGCTTTGGAGAGGAAGAAATAGTAGCGACAATGTAGAAGATCGGAGAGGACTTTCTACTGGTGGAGTTCTCAAAGGTGGCGGAGTCGTTGGCTTGGTCATCTATTTAATTTATTCATTTTTAGGAGGAGATCCTTCAAAATTACCCGACATGAATTCGATGCAATCGGGTAAAGAGCTTTCTGCACAAGAGCAACAAGCAGAAGACACGATGGCTCAATTTATTTCGGTTGTATTAGCTGAAACAGAAAGCACATGGAAAACAATTTTTCAAGAGAACGGATTGCAATATCAGGAACCACATTTGGTTTTATTTCGCAATCAAGTACAGTCGGGTTGCGGAACAGCCGGAGCATCTTCAGGCCCATTCTATTGTCCAGCCGATCGGAAATTATATATCGATCTATCTTTTTATGAAGAACTTAAAAATCGTTTTCACACTTCAGGTGATTTTGCAATGGCCTATGTTATCGCACACGAAGTGGGGCATCATGTGCAAAATTTATTAGGTACATCCGAAAAAATGCAAAAGCTAAGAGAGGATTTAACTGAAAGCGCTTACAATAAATATTCTGTGAGATTAGAATTACAAGCTGATTATTTTGCCGGAGTTTGGGCGCATTATGCTGATAAGAAAAATCATATTGTTGAAGAAGGAGATATTGAAGAAGCCATGAATGCAGCTAGTGCTGTTGGCGATGATAACATTCAAAAGCAAAGTCAAGGTTATATTGTCCCCGATGCTTTTACTCACGGAACATCAAAGCAACGACAAGAGTGGTTTGATAAAGGATATAAAATGGGAGACATCTCCAATGGAGATACTTTTTCTGCCAATATTGATATTTAAATTATAGTAAAAAGTCAAAAGGCTTCACCCTATCTGGGTGAAGCCTTTTAACTTCGATGATACATTGCGAAATATTTTTATTAAATGTTATTCAATAATAAATTTGAAACATTTTTTTTGAAATAATATTACTCGATAGAATAGTAGATTAAATTCCTACTGATAAATTTTTTCTTTTGAAATTTTCCTAATAACATTTATCAGTTTTACCATTAAATCTTTTCTCAAAAGTTGTTTGAGCAAAAGTTCCTGGAAGAAGAATACAGAGAAGTGCTGTTAACATTTGAATCTTGATGGAGGGAAATTACTCGTTACTCAGGGGCAAGTCATTTTTAATTGGCCAACGGCGTTAACTTTAACGTGAACTTAAAACTTCATAAGGGAAAATGGAATAGTAAAAAGATGGAATAGGGCATTTCAAACGATAAGTGATAATTCAACACAAACTTGGGTTTGATTTTTAGGCCAAAACCAAAGAAAGCCTTTTTTCGCCAACCTCAATTTGTAATTACGGCCAATTGACAAACGTTGAATTAGGATTGGATGAGAAAATTGATTTACAACGTTCAAATAGGTGAAAATTGCCAGCATAATGTTTATTTTTGCATCGATGAAACGAAAACAAATTAAAAACTATTTATTGATTGGATTTTCAATCATAGTTCATTCGGTTGCGGCCCAGCTTGCACCAGTACAACACCCTTCCACCATTCAAACAGCTCAACAAGGAGCTGCGGAAGAAGGTTTAGTAAAATGGATGACGTACGAAGAGGCTGCTGAAAAACAAAAGACAGCGCCCCGTCCAATCATAATGGATTTTTATACAGACTGGTGTGGATGGTGTAAGCACATGATTAAGACAACTTATTCAGATCCTAATCTAGCTTCTTATATCAACACTTATTTTTATCCAGTGAAGTTTGATGCAGAGGGTAAAGATACTGTTGAGTATTTGGGAAAAAAATATTTTCCAACATCAGCAGCTGCAAGAACGCCTCATCCGCTAGCTGTAAAACTTTTGCAAAATAAATTGATGTATCCGACTACTCTTTTCCTAAACGGATTTGATCAGGCAAAAAACGAATACAAGTTGAGTATGTTGGCCGCTGGATATTTAGAAACCACTAAAATAGAACCAATACTTATTTTCACGTTGGAGAATGCGTTTCGGAATTCTTCGTATGATGATTTTAATAATGGTTATCAAAAAGCATTCTATGATAGTTCTAATAGTGCCAAAGCAAAACTTTTGAAATGGTTGACTCCGAAAGAAGTTTTTACTTCCGACATGAAACTTGGCAAAAAGAAAATAATATTTTTTGGAAATAATGATTGGTGCAATTCATGCAAAGTTGAACGCAGAGCCTCATTCACCGATACAATTAATTTTGAATACATCACTCAAAAATTCGACCTAGTAGATTTTGATCCAAACATTAAAGACACATTGTTTTTTAATAAACAAACTTTATCAAATCCGGCTACTCCGCAAATTCCATATCATTCACTTGCATTTACACTTTGTCATGGAAGTCTTACGTTTCCAACTTTGGTAATTATGAATGAAAACAATGAAGTAGTTGATGCAATTCCCGGATACATCAATGCCGGATTCCTCAATCAGATCTCCCATTTCTATGGCGATGATATCTACAAAACAAAAACTTGGCAGGATTATACGAAGAAGTAAATTTCACAGAAGCACTCGTTTCGTATTTATTCAAATGACACTGTCTAAGTTGAAATCATTCGTCGAGATTGATTCATTTATGTTAACTTTGACTCCTGCAAAATTTGAAGTAGCTGTACGAACAATTGTTTCACTAAACAAAGGAAAATAATAATTATATCAATAAAACATAAGTAATCGATTAATGAAAAAAGCAACAATCCATACCGAGAAAGGTATTATGATAGTGGAGTTTTATGAAAAAGACGCTCCAAATACAGTAAAGAATTTCTGTGATCTTGCAGAAAAAGGTTTTTATGATGGACTAACATTTCATCGAGTGATTCCGAATTTTGTTATTCAAGGCGGATGTCCTAATGGAACAGGTAGTGGTGGGCCGGGTTACAAAATCAAGTGTGAATTAAGCGGAGGAAATCAATATCACGATCGTGGAGTATTGAGTATGGCACATGCCGGACGCGATACTGGGGGATCACAGTTTTTCGTTTGTCATAGCCGTGCAAATACAGCTCATCTTGATAAAGTTCATACTTGCTTTGGAAAAGTAGTTGAAGGTCTAGAAGTGATCGATGCCATTCGCGAAGGTGATGAGATAAATAAAATTGTAGTTACTGAAGAATAATATTTCTTAAATAGAATCAATGAATCAATTCAATAAATTTGGAATAAGGTTGCTACTGGCAACCTTATTTTGTTTTCCAGCATTACTGATAGCGCAAGGACTAACAGTTAATACTCCTCAATTAAATTTTGGAATTGCCTATGAAAATGCAGCTGACAGTTTAATCCTGACAATAAATAATCCAACTACGAAGGACATCAATGTTACTGGAATAAAATTTTACAACACTTATGGTACTCCTGCTTTTTCTGTGACGTATAGTTACTTTTTAATTCCGGCAATGTCATCTCAAGATCTTTGGGTAAAATTTTCTCCCCGACATAATATTTTTCACAATTCAGAAATGGTTATTACCAATGATGGTTTACGCGGATATGTAAGTGTTGATTTGATTGGACAGGGAAGGTATTCAAATTCATATTACGATTCAACAGAGAACAGAGCAGAAGAAATTTTGAAGACGGCAATCCATGATTTGACAGGAGTTGGATATGTTTCATTGGGCTACAACATAGCACGCGACAATATGTTTATGACGATTGATAATATGAGAACGAATGGACAAGGTGCTGCTCAAAATACCTTAGAATGTATTTACACAGGGCGACAAGCAATAGGTTATACAAGTAGAACAGATGCACAAACTAATTTTTCATTCAATACGGAACATACTTTTCCGCAATCATTTTTTACAAGTCTTGAACCGATGAAATCGGATTTACATCATTTATATCCCACCGATAATACTGCCAATAACGAGAGAGCAGATAATCCATTTGCAGTTGTTACTAGCCCAACATGGAGTGTGGGCGGATCTAAATCAGATGGAACACATTTTGAACCGCGCGATGAACAAAAGGGAAGAGCAGCCAGAGCGCTTTTTTATTTTATGTTGCGATATCAGAACTACAATAATTTCATTGATCCAGCTCATGAAGCAGTTTTAAGAACTTGGTATTTAAATTTTCCACCGAATGCTATTGAGAAAAAAAGAGTTGACGATATTCAACTTGTGCAACACAATAGAAATCCGTTTGTAGATTATCCGCAGTTCATTGAAAGAATAAATTCCTTCAACCAACTATCAGTAGCTCCTGAATTATTCAGCTATGATATTACTCAAGATACAATCGTTTATGGTTTTATTCCAACAACTACTAGTGTTGATTTTAATTATGTTGTAGTGAATAATGGAACAACAGCCATCGACATTTCAAATATTCAGGTGACACATCCATTAGAACTTTCTATTATCTCCGGCGGAAGCAATACATTAATTAATGCAGGCGAAGCTCAAAACATAGTAATCAGATATACTTCAGCGACGATGGATAGTGTGAGGGCATTTCTAAGTTTTCATTTAAGTCAAACTGGTGGAGTAGGAAATTACAATGCTAACATTCCGATTTTTGTAAATGATCAGGTATTTAATGAAGTTAATAATTTGAGGACAAATAACACAGCGGTGTATCCCAATCCTGCGCATGATAAATTATTTATTGAAGGCAATTTCCCATCAAGCAAATTTGAATTGGCTGATATTACAGGAAGAATAATAGAAAGCAGAAAATCATTTCAAGGCGAGACTTTGATATTTGATTTGTCACAATTGTCAGTTGGAACGTATATTTTGAAACAAAGTACAGACACAAAAGTACTATACACAAAATTGATAGTTTACTAAATTTATGGCTAAAGAAATAATTGAGGAAATCGAACTAAGAGCCATTAAGGTAAAGTTGAAAGAGCCCTTTATTATTTCACTCGGACGTTTAGATTATGCAGACAATGTTTCAGTCGTCATCAAAACAAAAAGTGGCTTGGTAGGATTTGGAGAATGCAGTCCATTTCGAAGTATCCATGGCGAAACTTCTGAAACATGTATTGCTGTTGGGAAAATAATAAGAGAAAATTTATTGGGAGTTGATGTTCTTGACATAGAAGGGAATATTGCCTTAATGGATAAAATAATTTTTGGCAACACTTCAATAAAAAGTGCTTTTGATATGGCCATGTATGATATTTCGGCGAGAGAAAAAGCTGTCCCACTTTATAAATTTTTAGGAGGAGAAAATGTTAAGGAGATATTTACAGACTACACAGTGAGTTTGTCATCCGCAGAAAAAATGGCTGCAGATGCACAAAAAATAAAAGCAGAAGGATACACCGTAATAAAAGTGAAGTTAGGTGGGGCGGCAGACGATGACATTGCAAGAATGAAAAAAATTCGAGCTGCTGTTGGAATGGAAATTCCGATAAGGATTGATGCGAATCAAGGTTGGAATAAATCAGACGCCGTGTATGTTTTGAAATCTTTAGAAAATTTCAATATCCAGCATTGCGAAGAACCAATTGATAAACATTCTTTTTTAGAACTGCCAGAAATAAAAAATCAAAGTTCTATTCCTATTATGGCCGACGAGAGTTGTTGTGATGATAAAGATGCCAAGCGATTGATTCGAATAAACGCTTGTGATATGTTTAATATCAAACTAGGGAAATCGGGAGGAGTTTTTAAGGCATTAAAAATTTTGAAAATAGCAGAAGACAATAATATTGATGTTCAAGTAGGAGGGTTTCTAGAATCACGTTTAGGTTTTACAGCTTCTGCGCATTTAGCATTGAGCAGTTCCGCTGCAAAATATTTTGACTTTGATACGCCATTGATGTTTGAAGAAGATCCTGTTCACGGAGGAATTGAATATGGAAGCAATGGAAAAATAATTATTGGAAATGAAATTGGACTAGGAGCGAAGTTTATTTAGGATAATGTGAAGAGAATTGTTTATTCATATAAATATTATATAGACCAACAAAACCCCAAGACCTACATTTTAATTTATAAAAACCATCAATTGAAAATAAATTTATTCGGATTAACTTCGCAATACCGATTTCTAAAAATTCATTCACACTACTATGTCAGACGATCACAAGTACGAAGTTAATCTTCAGTGGAAAAACGAACGCAAAGGTGAATTGACTTCACCACTTTTGAATCAAACGATTGAAGTTGCAACACCGCCGGATTTTCCAAAAGGGATGCCAGGGGTTTGGTCGCCTGAACACTTATTGATTGCAGCCGTTAATAGTTGTTTGATGACAACCTTTCTTGCTATTGCAGAGAATTCGAAATTAGATTATGATTCTTTTGAATGTAATGCAATTGGTTGGGTTGAAAAAGTTGATGGTAAATTTCAAGTGACAAAAATTGTTTTAAAACCAAAAGTTACTTTTCCTTCGCACACCAGTTATGACAAAGTAAAACGTGTGCTTGAAATGAGTGAGAAGAACTGTTTAATTTCAAATTCAATTAAAAGTACAGTTACGCTTGAATTTGATTAGCGTTTCAAAGAGTAGAGAAACTTTTATAAAGTGAATTTATTTTTTATTTTTATTACGATCTGTCGTCATTTTCCTGTGTAGTTCTATAGGTTTTCATTATCTTTGCGGCCCATTAAAAGGGTGAAAAACACATGATTGCAGCATCAAACTTATCATTACGTTTCGGAAAACGCATTTTATTCGACGAAGTAAACATCAAATTTACTCCAGGCAACTGCTATGGAGTAATTGGAGCCAATGGAGCGGGGAAATCGACATTTCTAAAAATCTTATCGGGGGAAATTGATCCGACTACAGGTCAAATTTCAATTACGCCCGGTGAGCGAATGAGTGTTTTGAGTCAGAATCACTTTGAATTTGACGACAAAAAAGTAATTGATACCGTATTAATGGGTAACAGAAAATTGTGGGACGTCATGCATGAAAAGGATGCATTGTATGCTAAAGCGGATTTCAGTGATGAAGACGGACATCGTGCTGCTGATTTGGAGCATTTGTTTTCGGAAATGAATGGTTGGGATGCAGAATCGAATGCTGCGAATTTATTGAGTAGCGTTGGAGTGAAAGAAGAGATTCATCAAATGTTGTTGGGCGATTTAAATGGAAAAGAAAAAGTGCGTGTTCTTTTAGCCCAAGCAATTTTCGGAAATCCTGATATACTTTTATTAGATGAGCCAACGAATGATTTAGATGTTGAAACGATTTCGTGGTTGGAAAATTTCTTAGCTGATTTTCAAAACACAGTCATAGTGGTTTCTCACGATCGACATTTTTTGGATGCAGTTTGTACTCACATTGCAGACATCGATTTCAATAAAATAAAACTTTACACTGGAAATTATTCTTTCTGGTATGAATCGAGTCAGCTCGCACTTCGTCAGCGTAGTGATCAAAATAAGAAAGTTGAAGACAAAAGAAAAGAGCTACAAGATTTTGTTGAACGTTTCAGTGCCAATGCATCGAAGTCGCGTCAAGCAACGAGTAGAAAAAAATTACTTGAGAAATTAGTGATTGATGATATTCAACCTTCGACTAGAAAATATCCGGGAATTATTTTTAAGGCAGAGAGAGATTGCGGAGATCAGATTCTTTTGGTTGAGCATTTATCAAAATCAAATTCAGACGGGAGCTCATTGTTTAATGATATTACTTTCACATTAAATAAGGGAGACAAAGTAGCTGTATTATCCAAAGATCATTCTGCCATATCGACGTTTTTCGAAATCCTTAATGGCGAAGCGCAAGCTAATAGTGGAAGTTTTAATTGGGGAACAACAATTACTCGCTCGTATTTACCTAACGACAACTCGCAATTTTTCAGCAATGATTTAAATTTGATTGACTGGCTTCGTCAATTTTCCAAAGACAAAGATGAAACATACATCCGTGGCTTTTTAGGTAGAATGTTGTTTAGCGGAGAAGAATCGTTGAAAGTTTCGAATGTGCTTTCAGGAGGAGAGAAAGTTCGGTGCATGGTTTCTCGTATGATGTTGACCAATGCAAATTGTTTGATCCTCGATGAACCAACGAATCACTTAGATCTAGAGTCAATCACGTCTTTCAACAATGCCTTAAAAGATTGGAAGCACATTGCATTATTTACTTCGCATGATCATGAGTTTATGCATACAGTAGCGAATAGAATAATTGAGCTCACTCCAAACGGCGTTATCGATAAAAAGATGACATACGATGAATATTTAGATGATGAAAAAGTAAAAGAGATGCGTGGAAGAATGTACGATGGCATAGCCGTATAATATTCCCAATAAATATATTGTAACAAAAACCTTATCACAGCAAGAATCCCAATAAAGGGTTCTTGCTTTTTATTAATTCAAATTTTTCTTTTCTATTTAATTTTTTTATTTCTTTTTCTCTATGAATTGCTTTCAAAGGAGTTGAAAACATTTCGTAATAAATTAATTTATAACAAAAGTATTTCCCTGCAAATGTATTTGGATTACCTCTGTTACTGTAATGCTCCCCAATTCTCCTTTGCAAATTATTTGTCATTCCAATATACAGAACATTTCGTGTATGATTAGTTGTTATATAAGTATAGTACATCCTCCAAAGAAACACAGAACCCGTATTTTTCACAACCAATATAAGCGAACATTTTTCCATTCGTCGGCCATGGAAAACGATTATTATTAGAATGGATTATGCAGGCCGACGAAAGACACACCGCTATCAGTGACCGTCATCCCAACGGGAACTTGTTAGTAGTAAACGAAAAGTGAATTATCAAACAGAGTATGTCTATATAAATCGACGAATTAGTAGCAATCGAAAAGTAAATTTAATTTGAGCAAGCATTTACAAATCGACGAAAGACGCACCTCTAACAGTCACAGTCATCAACTCTTATACATTTTGCTCAATTCACCTAAATAATATTACGGAATAATTATTTTAACATTATCTTCGTCCATATTATTATCACTATGAAAAAGACATGCTATTCCATCGTTCTATTTATTTCAATTTTATCCTGTAATTTAAAAAAGGAAATGAAGACAGAAAATAACAATTCCGTTTTAGATTCACTTTTAAATAATTATTACGAGGAACGGCTAAAACTTTTTCCATTAGAGGCAACTGCAATAGCCGATAATCGTTACAACAATATTTTACCGTGCGATCTTTCAGACTCCTATCGAGCTAAAACAAAGGTCTTCTATGTTAAATACAAGGAAGAGCTTGGCAAAGTAGATAGACAAACTTTGAGTGGACAATCGGTGTTAAGTTATGACATTATGGTTCGTGAAATGGAAATGCAGATTGAAGGATTAAAATTCCATGACAACTTAATTCCAATCAATCAGTTTTGGGGCATGCATCTTACATTTCCTCTTTTAGGTTCTGGAAGTGGCAACCAACCTTTCAAAACTATAAAAGACTATGATGATTTTTTAGGTAGGATTCATGACTTCACTGGATATGTTGATACAACCATTAGCAATATGAAACGCGGAATGTCTTTAGGGATGGTTCAGTCCAAAATATTAATGGAAAGAGTACTTCCTCAACTACAAGGAATCATAGTGAAAGATCCGAAGCAAAGTGTTTTTTATGGACCGATAAAAAAATTCCCAACTTCATTTAGTACAGAAGATAAAAATCGGTTAACAGCACTTTATGAAACAGCCATTTCAAGTGAAGTGGTTCCGGCTTATCAAAAACTCTTCAATTTTATTAAAGTTGAATATCTTCCGAAGTGTAGAACAACAGCTGGAATTAGTGCTATTCCTGAGGGAAAAGAGTTGTATGCTTATCTTGCAAAATTCTGGACGACAACAAATCTTACGCCTGATGAAATTTTTGAAATAGGGCAAAAAGAAGTTGCTCGGTTGAGAAGTGAAATGGAAAAAGTAAAAATCCAAACAGGCTTCAAAGGAACAATGAAAGAATTTTTTACTTTCATTCACACTGACAAACAGTTCATGCCCTTTAAACAAGATAGCGATGTCATCAATGCTTATCGTGCAATTGAAATGAAGATGCAACCGCAACTAAAAAAACTTTTCAATTTAGTACCAAAGGCAAAATTTGAAATCAGACAAACTGAAAAATTCAGAGAAGCATCGGCAAGTGCAGAATATATTCAAGCTGCACCAGATGGATCGCGTCCCGGAATTTTTTATGTGCCAGTGATAGATGCAACAAAATCAAATGTTGTACTAATGGAAGATTTATTTTTACATGAAGCAATTCCAGGACATCATTATCAAACCTCCATTCAGCAAGAGAATGATGATCTGCCTAAGTTTAGAAGGTTCGGTTGGTATGGCGCCTATGGAGAAGGATGGGCTTTATACACTGAGTCGTTGGGCAAAGAGCTAGGTTTGTATTCCGACCCTTATCAATACTTTGGAAGTTTGAGTGAAGAAATGCACAGAGCAATTCGATTGGTTGTAGATGTTGGCATGCACATGAAAGGGATGACAAGAGAAGAGGCAATAAAATTTTCATTAGATAATGAAGCAGAAAGCGAAGCAGATATTACTGCGGAAATAGAAAGATATATGGCAATTCCAGGGCAAGCATTGGCTTATAAGATTGGTCAAATGAAAATTCTTGAATTGAGAGCTAAGGCTGAAAAAGAATTAGGAGACAATTTTGACATTAAGTCATTTCATGACGAAGTGTTAATTAATGGTTGTTTGCCAATTGACATCTTTGAAAAAGAAGTAAACAACTGGATCAATTCAAAAAAGAAATAATAAAAATAAAATGATGACAAGTGCAAAAACATTTGCTGCAGAGATGAAACATGAAGCAGTAAAAACACAAAAAATGTTAGAGCGTGTACCAATGGAAAAAGCAACATGGAAGCCTCATGAAAAGTCAATGACACTAGAAAGGTTGGCGCGTCACGTAGCAGAGATGAGTGAATGGGCAACGATGACAATCAAAACTGTTGAGTTAGATTTTTCAAAAGCGTACACCCCAAATCCTGTGATGAATACGACTGAAGAATTAGTTTCTTTTTTCAAATTGAAAAATGACGAGGCAATAGCAGCACTGGAAAATGTGAATGAGGAAGAAATGACAAAACAGTGGACACTTCGTAATGGAGAACAAATTTATTTTTCACAACCAAAAGCTATAGTGATGCGCGACATGGTGATGAATCACATTATACATCACCGCGGACAATTATCAGTTTATCTTAGATTGTTAGATATTCCTGTTCCTGGAGCATACGGACCTTCTGCTGATGAACATTGAAAAAATGAAAAATTAAAAACGCCTTCACTACTTTTAGTGAAGGCGTTTTTTTGTGAATCAATTTTTAAAATTCTGGTTGAAGAGGTTTTGTTTCCCAAATTAAATCTATTTTCTCCATTACTTCTGGTGTTAATTTAGAAAGAATATTTATAGCAGATAAATTTTCCTTTAGTTGAGTTACTTTACTTGCACCAAGAATTACAGAGCTAACATTTGAATTTTTTAAACACCAAGCTATTCCTAATAAAGGTAAAGTCGTTGACAGTTCATCTGCAATTATTTTTGTTTGATCAACTTTTTTTAAATTTTCTTCGACCAACAATCTGCTTTTTAACCAATCCATTCCTTCAATGTTGAGACGAGTATCGGTAGGTTGTGAGCCGCTATATTTACCAGTGAGAATTCCTGAAGCAAGAGGAGACCAAATAGTTGTTCCAAGACCATGATGTTTGAAAAGGTGGAGATATTCTTTTTCCATTTTCTCTCTGACAATCATATTGTATTGCGGTTGTTCCATCGTTGGACCAATTAAATGATTTTTTTCTGCGGCCCACATAGCTTCCATAATTTCACTCGCGCTCCATTCAGAAGTCCCCCAATATAAAATTTTACCCTGTTGAATGAGAGAGTTCATGGCCCAAACAGTTTCTTCGATTGGGGTATTTTTATCGGGACGATGACAATACAATAGATCAATATATTCAACTTGTAATCTTTTCATCGAAGCATGACATCCATCAATAATATGTTTTTTTGACAACCCTCTCTCATTTGGTTTTGAGTTGTCGCCATTCAAACCAAAAAACAATTTGCTTGAAACGACAAAAGAAGATCGATCCCAATTTTTTTGTTTTAGAATATTACCCATTACGATTTCAGCACGTCCTCGAGCGTAAATTTCTGCATTGTCGAAAAAATTAATTCCATGTTCATAGGCAACAGACATTAATTCGTCAGCAATATTATTTTCTATTTGTTTCCCAAATGTCAACCATGATCCTAATGAAAGTGCACTTAATTGCAGTCCAGATTTTCCTAATCTTCTATATTCCATTTTGCTTTATTTTATTATTAAATCAAAGATATAATTTGTTGATGAATAAGTTAGGATAATTCGAATCATCTAGCTAATTTCATCCGCATTTCTAAAGTTAAATTCTAATTATCTATTTCTAACATTAACCATATCACTATGAAAAAAACAATTACTCTCTGTTTAATCTTTGCTTCTATTTTTGTACAAGCACAAGACAATCAAATTAAACTGAATTTATTCTCTTTATTTGTTGGCAATTTTTCTTTACAATTTGAACATAAGATTAGCGATCATTCATCGTTGTGTTTTGGCGCATCTTATCTGCCTTCACGAAATTTACCCACAGCAATAACAAGTCAGGATTCTACTGGTAATTTGGATGGACTTTCTTTTTCAGGCTTTTCATTTACACCTGAGTACCGTTATTATTTTTCTGGGAAAGCACCTAAAGGATTTTATTTAGCACCTTACATTAGGTATTCAAAATATTCAGTAGAAAAAGTAGGGATAGATTATACGAACACCTCAACGAATCAAACACAAACTGTTTATTTGGCAGGAGAGATGAAAACAATAGTCGTGGGATTGATGATAGGATCCCAATGGACACTTGGAGAACACTTCACACTTGATTGGTGGATAATGGGCGCGGGTGTAGGAAGTAATAAATCAACCTTTACTGGATATGGTGATTTTAGTCCAAGTGATATTGCAGATATAAAATCGAGTATGGAAGATACAAAAGGAAATATACCGGGAACGTTAAGTTACGAAGTTAACTCAACTTCAGCTTCTATAAGTTATAGTTTACCAGTCGCTTTTCGAGGCGCTGGTTTATGCTTAGGTTATCGTTTTTAATAAACTACTAGCCGGAATGATTTTCATTCCGGCTAGTAGTTATTAGTATCCGTTATATTTTTTTTCTTTTAACTCACGAAAAAGTTTTTCTGCTTTGTCTTTACCGCCGCTTGGGTTCATATCGAAATACCAAAAATTTTCAAAATCGCCGCGTCCCATATAAGTTTGCATCGAGCCTTGTGATTTGTGTTCAGCAATTTCCCAATTCACAATTATTTTATAGTTGAGAGCATTCTTAAATCCGAAAGATTCATTTCTGTCGAATGAAAAACTTGATGAATCAGAGGAAATTCTTGTAATTGGAAAAGCAGGAAGAGAAGTAAATTTTGTCGAAGTGGAATCGTTCAAGCTACTTACGCTTGCTCCAAGAATAATTGGTTTTTTAATCAGCTGCATTTCGCTCACTGTTTGTAAGGCTAAAATTGTAGCACCTTTGTGATGGCCGTGAGTATCAGGAGTGGGAAGTAAACAAAAAATAAAATCATAATTTCCTTTAGAAAGAATATCAGTAAGTCTTCTTTTAATTCCTACAACGTCCCATACTTCTCGGAAGACAGTATCTACATCGAGAGTGTAATGATTGTCTTGTTGGTCGAAGAAAAAATATTTTCCAATTCCTATAATATCTCCTGCTAACATTAATTCTTTTTTTCTGATGGTAGGCAAATATTTTCTTCCAATCTCTTCGTTGGTTAATTTCAAATGATAATATGATTCTGCCAAAGAAGAATATTTGTAGCCTGCTTCGCCATTTGTAATCACAGCCAAATCAACAGCTCCTCCCATTTCATGAGTAATTTTATAGACCGTGGCAGCAAATCCAGACTCATCGTCAGGATGAGCAGTAACAATCAATACACGTGTTGAATCAATTGTTGCGGCGACAACATTGAACGAAAAAAAAAGTAAAGCAATCGATAGTATTTTTTTCATGGTGATGAGTTGATTTTTTTCTTTTCAAATAATTTAAATCGTATAGCAGAAAAATAAGCAATAACTCCCAAACCTATCACAATAATTCCAGAGATAGCGAATTCTTTTCCAGTGGAAAGAAAAACAAAGAACCAGATGATGATAGCGAGAATTGGAGGAAGCGGATAGAGAGGCATTTTGAATGGCAGACTACTTACACCTTTTCTTTTACGGAGCATGATTAATCCGATAGCTTGCCCTATAAATTGCACAAGAATCCTCATGGCTAAAATTGCACTAATCACTTCACTTAGTCGAAGGAGCAGACTAAAACAGAATCCGAGAGCACATATAAACAACAAACTAATATGCGGGAAATGTTTTTTGGAATGGATTCTAGCAAATATTGGAAAGAAATTTCCATCGGCAGCTGCGGCATAAGGTATTCTGGAATAACCAAGAATGACGGCAAATACAGAGGAGAGCGCAACGATTAAAATCATTACTGTAACAACAATGGCTGCTTGATGACCGTAAATTTTTTCTATGAAAGTGCTGATAATAAATTTTGAGTTTTGTGCTTCTTGCCATGGGATTACGCTAACAACACTAATGTTCATACATAAGTAAAGTGTGGCAATTCCAATGATAGAAATAAAAATACTTCGTGGAATATTTTTCTCCGGTGATTTTATTTCTCCACCGAGGTGACAAACATTATAATAACCAAGGAAGCTATAAATTGTTTTCACCGAAGCGAATCCTAGAGAGGTGAAAAACAAACTTAAAGGGATTGACCCAATAGATCCAAAATAGTCGTTGGAGATTGTATGGTGTGTAGCTCCACCAATGATGATCCATAATAAAGTTGCAAGGACAACTACCCACATCACCACTCCAATTTTTCCTACTGTTTGAATTTTTCTATAGAGAAGAAAAGTGAGTAAGATGATAACAGATCCGGAAATTAATTTTTGCTGAAGAGTATTAATATTGAATAAGAACGATGCTGTTTCAGCAAAACCAATGGCACCACTTGCTGCAACCAATGGAGCTTGCAACATCGTTTGCCAAACATAGAGGAAGGACATAAGCTTTCCCCATTTTTTTCCGTAAGATTCTTTCAGAAAATTATAACTTCCACCAGCGAAGGGATAGGCTGCTCCAAGTTCGGCCCACACCAATCCGTCAATTAATGAAAGTACTGCACCTACAATCCATGCTAATAAAAAATGTGGACCGCCCATTTTCTGAATTACCAAGGGAAGGACGACAAACGGACCGATCCCAACCATGTCAATCATGTTGAGTGCAGTAGCTTGTACCAAAGTAACTTTTCGATCGAGTGTCGCAGCCATCGGAACAAATATAGTGTAAAGATTAGATTCAGTATCTTGAACTAATCACAACTTTGAAAATAATTATTTTTGGTGAATAGCAATTACCCTTTGGTCTTAAGGTCAGTAAATTTTCAATTATCAATTAAAATTTTTCAATGTTGAACTCACAATCATCAATTCACATTCTCAATTCTTAATCATTATTTTTCAATTTATTTGTCTCGTTTCTTATGTTCAATTTTAGTACATTAAACTATTTGTTTTGCACTAACAAGTTCCTACAATATAACCATCTCACAATAAAAATCGATCGTTCTTCATTCCTAAATAATCATTTTCAAAATAATTTAATTTTAGCTCCTGAATGAAGAACGTTGTTTAAGAATTTCAGGAATAAAAGCTATTCTAAAGTTCTCATTATTCAATCATCATTTTCAATTCTCAATGAACATCCTCAAGTCTCATTTAAAAATTCTCGCTCAACATTCTCAATCATCATTTTTCCATTCTCAATTTATTTCTTATTCCCTTCCTTCTCTAAGCTTTTCCCAATTAGCTTTTTCTTTTTCGCTCAAGTTTTTAGGAGTATGAATAATAATTCGGACATAAGCATCACCTCTTCTTTCTGGATCATCATGAAATGGCATTCCCATATTTCTTAAACGAAAAGATTTCAGACTATCGGTGCCGGCAGGAATATCCATCTTAATTGTTTTCTCGATAGCTTGAATATTTATTTTCCCACCAAGAACAGCAGTAACTGGATCTATCATTTGATCGAAATATAAATCATGACCTTTTATTTCAAAGCGAGAATCTTTTGCAATATGAAGTGTAATAAGTAAATCGCCATTCGTTCCATTATTATAACCAGCCCGTCCTTTACCTTTCATTCGAAGAACCTGTCCTTCGTAACTTCCAGCCTTCAATTTGAAACTTATTTTTTGTCCATCAACATTAACTTGTCTGCTCGTTCCATGAAATGCTTCGTCCAAGGAAATGTCCATCTCTGCTTCTAAATCTTGTCCTCTTCTAGAACGCGGTGCTTGTTGTTGGTTGAATCCAGAAAAACTACTATTACTTCCTCCAAAAAACGATTCAAAGAAATCAGAAAACGCACCACCACCAAATCCTTGATCAAACCCGCCACCTGAATATTGTTGCCGACCTCCAGAAGCTTTTCGTGCTGCTTCTTGTTGCTCGTAATGTTTCCAGTTGGATCCCATTTCGTCATACTTCTGGCGTTTGTCTTTGTCGCTCAACACTTCATTGGCTTCATTGGCTTCCTTAAATTTCTCTTCTGCTTTTTTATCGCCAGGATTTTTATCAGGATGATATTTCACAGCAAGTTTTCGAAAAGCCTTTTTAATTTCGTCTTGCGTGGCAGTTTTAGAAACGCCTAAGGTTTTGTAATAGTCTTTATATTCCATTCAAATAAATTTTGCTAATTTTAAAGCACTAAATTATTTTTTGTAGATTAAATTAAAATGACTTTTCTCTTTCCAACTATTTTTTTCAAATTAGTTGGATGAAGTGTCTCTCATTCTCTTGTCGGAAAGCGCTTCTGTCATCCAAATAAATTCTTTAAGAAAAACAGGGAAAGTTTTTTCAAACCCATCTTCAAAAGGTTTTCCTTCTGGCGTACCAGATTTATTGGCAAGGCCCCAAGCTGGTGAAATGGAAATTGGTGGCATTCCCAATGTAGAACATACAAGTCTGAGTTGTTCAGTACATCTTGCGCCGCCAATGGCTCCATCAGAATAAGAAACGATGCCACAAGATTTGTGACTAAATTCTTTTCCAAAATGATCGAGCATATTTTTTAGAGCAGGAGGAATACCATGATTATATTCTGCTGTTATAATTAGAAAGCCATCAGCCTCATTAAATGTATTGTGCAGACGAACAAATTTTTCCTCAGGATTTTTCATTTCGTAAAAACGCAAATTGAGTAATGGCAAATCGAATTCCTTTGGATCAATAACGTTAAAGGTGAACTTATTTCCAATGAGGAGTTTTACTTTTTCTAAAACACGTAAGGCAATTCTTGATTCACGAACAGAACTTAAAACGAGAGTAATATTCATATTTATAAAATTTGTTTTGCTATGAGTTAATAATGTTATTCGCGCTCTTTATTTGATGCGAGTAATAAAAATCGAAGGTACAAATTAAAATTAAAATTGAGGTGCATCTTGATGATCCTTCTAGTAGGAGGAAGCGTTAAAATTTGGGAATGAAATCTGAGAATAATTAGCCTATATTTGCTTTAAGAATATGTTCAATGGATAGATCAAAACATAGTATTGTGCTGCTTCGTGGCCTTCCAGGAAGCGGGAAGTCAACCTTAGCAAGAGCGTTATCATGTAATGGACAACATCCTGTTTTTTCTGTAGATGATTATTTTACAAATGAAGATGGCGAATACAAATTCGATTTCACAAGAAACCATTTAGCTTATAAACAATGTGAGACAAACACAGAGAAAGCTGTCGCGGAAGGTAAACCATTAATATTGGTCGATAATACATTCACACTTGATTGGGAGATGCAGCCCTATTTTATAATCGCTGAAAAATTCAACTGTCCAATCCATGTAGTGACTGTTGAGAATTATCATGGAAATAAAAATGTACATGATGTTTCTGAGGAACAGATTTCTAAAATGAAAGAAAAATATAAAGTTAAACTTACAGGCAAATGATAAGAGGGTTATTTAAATTATTTTTTATGAATCTTGCTGGTTGGAAAATAAGTGGAAAGATGCCTAATTTAAAAAAGTATATTATCATCGTTGCACCACATACAAGTAATTATGATTTTTTAATTGGCGTCTCTGTAAGAAGTATCTTAAAATTCAAAGCATCATACTTGGCAAAAAAGGAACTTTTTAAATGGCCATTTGGTTGGTTGTTTAGAAAGCTAGGTGGATATCCAGTAGATCGATCCCAAAAAACCAACTTGGTCGATGCAGTAGTTGATATTTTCAATCAGCATGAGGAGTTTTCTATTGCCATAACTCCAGAAGGCACACGTAAGTTTGTCCCAGAATGGAAAACTGGGTTTTATTATATAGCAATCAAAGCAAATATACCATTGGTTTTGGCATCATTTGACTATAAGAAAAAAGTAGTTGTTATAGCTGATCCCTATTTCCCTAGCGGAGATAAATTAGTGGATGAAAAAGTCATTCTAGATTTTTTTAAAGGCCATGAAGGAAGATTTCCAAAAAAACTTCCCGAGAAATTGTTCAAATAATTTGGTTGATGTTTTATTTGTATTTTAAAAACAGATTTTAAACTATTTTTACCTGATGAAATTATCTCTTAAATATTGGGTTGCCTTTTTGTTTATCGTAGTACTCGCAAAATCGTCTCATGCAGACAAACTGGAATCTGGTTTTGAGCGTTTAAAAGTTTACGATTATTTTTCGGCAAAGAAGTATTTTGAAATGAGCCTTGAAAAAAAACCTGCGGGAGCGGCATTTGGATTGAGCAAGATATTTTCGATGGAAAAAAATCCTTTTTTTAATTTGGATTCTGCGCGAAAGTATATTTTAATTTCTGATTCAACATTTCGTGTATTGACCTCAAAAGAAAAAAAATATTTCATTGAATTAGGAGTAACTGAGATTTCGATCAATAGTTTAAGTGATGAAATTTGTTCTACAGAATTCAATAGAGTAGAGTTGGCCGACTCGTTGGAAGCATACGAACATTTCTTATTGTATTTTTCTTCCTGCACAGAAAAGCAAAAAGTAATTGCCTTGAGAAACAGTGCAGCCTTTAGGAATGCATCAAAAATAAATTCGTCGATGGCTTATTTAGACTTCAGAAAAAAATATTCAGCAGCTCCAGAATCAGAAAAGGCACTAGATCTTTTTAATCAACGTTTATTTGAAGAACAAACTATTTCTAATGCAATTCCTTCTTACGAAAAATTCATCAATGATTATCCTGATAGTCCGTATAAAAATGAAGCCTACAGAATGATTTATAAATTGAGCATTGTTCATGGATCAGTTAATGAGTATGTTTCTTTTGCAAGAAAATATCCTTCCACAGAATTTTCATCAATGGCTTGGAGACAAATTTATTCTTTGTCGATGAAAGATTTTTCAGAAAAGACATTTTTGCAGTTTAAAAACAATTTTCCAGACTATCCTTTTGTAAATGAAATGGAGTCTGATTATAAGATTCAGAATTTTATATTTCTTCCTGTAGTTAAAAATGATAAGTGGGGTTATATCAATGAAGAAGGTCAAGAAATGATAGCCCAACAATTTAAAGAGGCAGATTTTTTTTCAGAAGGTTTAGCTTCGGTTCAAAAGGATAATAAATATGGTTATATAAACAAAACAGGAAAAATAGTTTTACCTTTTTTATATGATGATGTTGAAAAATTTAAGGACGGATTTGCGATCGTAATGAAAGATAGTTTGTATGGATTAATAAATAGAAAGGGTGAATTTGTCATTGATCCAAGTTTTGAAGAACTCACAGATCCAATAGAGAATATTTGCGTTGCGGTTAAAGGGGGAAAGTCTGGCTACATTACAACCACAGGAAAAGCATTGACAGGATTTATTTTCAATCTTGCAAACGATTTTAAAGATGGAATTGCGATAGCGGCAGTCAACGATAAGTTTGGAACGATAAATTCTCTTGGTAAATTCATAATTGAACCAATGTACGACGAGTTGCTAATTATTGGTCACGACAGACTGAAAGCTTCCAATAATGGCAATTGGGGAATTCTAAATTTTCATGGACAAGTAATGGTTCCATTTATATATGATGCCGTCGGTGAATATGGAAATGGACTTGCCTTAGTTGCGAAAGATGGCAAGTATGGATATGTCAATGATACGGGAGCCATTAAAATTCCTTTGAAGTATTTATTTTCTGATTTAGTTTTAAATACAGGAAAATTCGACAAAGGATATGTTCTTCTACGGACGAAGTCAAAACAACTAGTTGCAGATTCTCTTGGAACGATAATTAATTTTGCAGGAATCGAAAATTATGGTTGTCCTAACAATGGATTTTACCCAGTGATGAAAAATAAGAAATGGGGTTTTTCTGATAGTAATGGTAAAATGATTATTCAAAATAAATTTGAAGAAGTAAATTCTTTTGAAAGCGGATATGCAGTCGTTAAACAAAAAGGAATGTATGGACTTATTGATACTTCTGGGAATTTCAGTGTGCTTCCATTGTATGATCACATTACTTTAAAAGATGGCTTAGTATATATTACAAAAGAAAATAATTTGGGCTTGATAACAAAAAATGCTGCACTGATTTTACCTTGTGCTTATGTTAGCATCAATTTAATAAGCGATCAAATTATTCGTGGGGTCAGCAGCACTCGCTTAATTTATGTAGATAGACAAGGTAAAATTATTTACATAGGGAGCGAAGAATAAATTATTTATTTGTTGGAACAAATTTGTGTTTCCATCTGCGATGCGTCCACAACCAATAAGCAGGATCGGATGAAATTAGCTTCTCATTGATCTTTGCACATTTTTCTGTGATCGCAAAAGGAGCTTCGCTAATTGGATTGTCGCTTACTAATTCATAAATCAATTTGTAATATCCTCTTTTCACTTTAATAATTTTACCATAAATGACTGGGTAATTATAAAGCCGTGCATATTTTTCAGCACCCAATAACATGCACGTATCTTGATTTAGAAATTTCATCCAATGGCCTTTCTCAGGCTTTGAAGGTGATTGGTCATTTATAAATCCATAAGAAAATAATTCCCCCTTTGTATTTTCAAAAAAATCCTGCACTTGTCGGGTTGACATTAATTGAATTCCAAATCGTGCTCTTGTAGATCGGAGTTTAGTATCAAAATATTTATTTGACAATGGAGCGTAAATCCCTGAACCTTTATGGCGGCTATGAAATGGAAGTGTGACAGCAGGCCATTCCCAATTTCCGTAATGGCCGGTGACAAGAATAACACTTTTGCCTTTATTGTAATAATCATTAAGGAGATCCGTGTTCTCAAGTGTTACCCTTTTATTTAAGGCAACTGTAGAAACTGTAAAAACTTTCAAAGTTTCAAAAACGATATCACAAAAATGTCGATAGAATTTTTTGGTGATGGCAGAAATTTCTTTATCTGATTTTTCAGGAAATGAATTACGAATATTTTTCTGAACTAATTTTTTTCTGTAGGGAAAAATGTAATAGAGAATAATAAAAAATAAATCTGAAAGTAAATACATTATTGGAAATGGCAATAATGAAATTGGCAAGAGAACCAGATAATAAAACAATGCTGATATGATATTTCCCATTGACTGCGAATTTAATAATTTCTGCTTGAGTTGGACGATTGATTTGTGAGCGGAAAATCAATTATTTATTTTGAAATCATTTCCTCAATTAACTTATTAAAGTTGGCTTTATAATCTTCAAAATATTGTCCGGTTGCAGGCCCATTAAAACCAGAACTAATTTCTCTTACTGTTCCGTCTCTACTAATGTAAATTGTAGTTGGAAAGGCAAAGACACGATTTAACATCGGCAATGATTTGCTGGCTTCACTTCGTATAGCACTGCCAGCAAAGACCACAGGATAATTGATAGTATATCTGTCCACCATTCTTCTAATGTTTTTAAAGGCTACTGTCGTATCTATAATTTTTTCAAAATCTAATCCGATAATTTTTACATCATCATTTTTTCTTTCGTTGAACCACTTCGATAAATATCTTGTTTCATCTAAACAGTTAGGGCACCAAGTTCCCATAATTTGAATGATAACAACTTTGTTTTTGAATTGGTCATCCGACAACGAAATCATTTTACTATTAACATCAGGAAAAGTGAATTCGATTTTAGAAAAACCATCTTTCAAATGTGTGAATGATCTTTCGTCTGGAAGTTTAAAATTTTCATCTGGTGTTGCAGACCAGGTGTCGTGCCAATGATTACCGGAGAAATAATGCCCGTTGACTAATTGATTGTTTTTATATTCTGCAGTAAATAAAAAAGAATGCCCGCCATCGAAACAAGAAAGGAATAATTGATTGCCTCCAAATTCTCCTTCGAGATATCGATAATCTCCTGTAGTGGTTAAAAATGTTCCGGTAACATGATTTCCTTCTTGCTTAAAGTTTCCCACACTAAATTTATTTTCGTCGTCTTCTCCATCAAATTTTACCTTCCATTTTCCGGAGATGTTGGCTGTAGTTTTTTCTGGCTTATCAAAAAATCGATAGCTGGTATTATTTATCGCCCGAAAAGGAATTACATTTTCAGTCTTTCGTGAGAGATTAAAAAACTCACCGATTAGCAATCCATCCAAATTAGCAAAATGAATTTCTGCATCGAAATCGGGAAGCCTGATGACGTCGCTATCTTGTTTATGAATGATAGTTGCATCAATTCTTTCTTCTGCATTTTTAATAGTTGCTTTATTACCCACTACTTCAAAATTGAAAGGAAGAGATAATGTATCGTGAAGAATAAGTTCTCCACGCCAAATCCCATTATTAATTTGAGCAAAAGATGTTGTGCAGAGAATGAGGGCGAATAAAAAAAATCCGTATTTCATTTGGTATGAAGTTGAATCGTAAAGATAGGAAAATTAAAATTTGAGATCGAGCGAAGATATTGGATTCAATCTGTAAATTTTGGAATAGTTTTAATTTTATTTTCGAAGTAAAAATAAAAAAAGCGTCACCAATTATGATGACGCTTTTTCAAAGTATAAAATAAAAATTATTCCCCTGTTTCGAAAACAATTCCCTGTGCTAATGGCAATTCTGTTGACCAGTTAATTGTATTTGTTTGTCGGCGCATATAAATTTTCCAAGCATCACTTCCAGACTCGCGTCCGCCACCAGTTTCTTTTTCACCACCAAAGGCACCACCAATTTCTGCACCACTTGTTCCGATGTTTACGTTTGCAATTCCGCAATCGCTTCCTTCATGAGATAAAAACGCTTCTGTCTCTAACATGTTTCGAGAAAAAATTGCAGAAGATAATCCTTGAGGAACACCGTTGTGTAATACAATTGCTTCGTCCATTGTTTTATATTTCATCATATATAACAACGGGGCAAAAGTTTCATCGCAAACAATTGGCAAATTTCCTGGAGCTTCAGCAATACATGGCATTACGTAACATCCGCTTTCAAATCCTTCGCCTTCCATCGATTGTCCGCCAAATAAAATTGTACCACCTTCATTTTTTACACGTTCGATTGCAGCATGGAAATCTTTTACTGCACCTTTATCGATTAAAGGACCGACTAATGTTTTTGAGTCTAGAGGATGTCCGATACGAATATGTTTGTAGGAGTTAATTAGTTTAGATTTGAAAGTTTCATAAACTGATTCGTGAATGATCAAGCGGCGGGTAGAAGTGCAACGTTGTCCGGCAGTACCGACAGAGCCAAATAGGACGGCCCTTAAGGCCATTTCAAGATCTGCATTTTCTGTTATGATAATTGCATTGTTCCCACCGAGCTCCAGTAACGAGCGACCTAAACGTTCTCCAACAATTGAACCGACACGTTTACCAACACGTGTTGAACCTGTTGCTGAAATTAATGGCACACGATGATCCGCTAAGAAATTATCGCCAACATATTTTGAACTTGCTGCTAATAAATTGACAACACCTTCTGGTACGTCATTTTTCTTCAGTACATCTGCAAGAATATTTTGTACAGCGAGAGCAGAAAGCATCACTTTTGAACTCGGTTTCCAAACGATTGTATCGCCACAAACCAAGCCTAGCATAGCATTCCAAGCCCAGACTGCAACTGGAAAATTAAATGCAGAAATGACACCGATAATTCCTAGTGGGTGATATTGTTCATACATACGATGGCGCGGACGCTCGCTATGCATTGTCAAACCATAAAGCTGACGAGAAAGACCCACTGCGAAATCACAGATGTCAATCATTTCTTGTACCTCTCCTAAACCTTCCTGATAAATTTTTCCCATTTCATAAGAAACAAGTTTACCCAGAGGTTCTTTATATTTTCTAAGTTGATCGCCCATCTGACGAACAATTTCGCCACGCTTAGGGGCAGGCATCATTCGCCATACCTTAAAGGCCTCTTCAGCTTTTTTCATTACCGTTTCGTAATCCGCGGTTGTCGCTTGCTTGATCTTCGCAATCAAAGCACCATCTGCAGGAGAATAAGAGTCAATGTCTTCGCCTTTTGTATCTAACCAAACAGTACCTGTACTTGCGCCACGATTTATATTTTGAATACCAAGTGTTGTTAGCACTTCTGCAATGCCGTAATCTTGAGCGGCTAATGTTTCAGATTTCATTTTATGAGAGATTGAATTATAAATTTTTTAGAGACCGCAAATGTACTTAAAATATCTTTTAAAATATCTTGCCCGGCCCTTAAGGGCAGGGCAAGATATTTTTTTCTATTTTGCACTATTCAATATGTTGACAAAAAGAGATCAAATTTTAATTTCAGCCCTTTATTTACTGGCCTGTGCCTGGGTTTGGCCCTTTGTTCGTTATTATGTAGATAACCCTGATTCGTTTCAATACATTTCCATTGCAGAACATATTATTAAAGGGAAATGGCAGTTTGTTTTTAATGGGTACTGGAGCCCTGTGATAAGTTGGCTGCTCGCACCATTGATTGTACTTTTTAAAGATGGAATAGATGCCTTCAAATATTTACAAATAATAATTGGTCTTTTTGTAATTAGTCAGTGGTTGAAATTACTTTCTTTCGTAAATATTCCTCTTCAAATAAAAAAAGTAATCGGCTATGCTTGCATTCCTTTTGTTGTGAATTTTGCACTCATCAATTTAACGCCCGATTTATTATTTGTAGGAATTTTACTGGCATATATAATAGCTCTGGTTAACTGGTTGGAGAAAAAAAGCGATGGAAGTGAATTAGGTGGGTACGGCGCAGCATTGTATCTCACGAAATCATTTGGACTTTTCATTTTCGTTTTTTTGTTTATTATCGCTTGGAGAATGAAAGGCGAGTTCATTCCTACCTACGTGAAAAAAAAAATCATCAAACCGCTCTTGATAATTTGGGGTGGATGGATCATCTTAATTTCTATTCATCATCAGCATTTCACACTATCAGAGTCTGCTCGATTTAATTTAACCTATGAAGTTGCGCCAGTTAAAAATCAAATTGTAAAACTGCCAGTGTTATCTGGCGGATTATTGCCGCCATCAAATTCAGAAGCCATCAGTGCTTGGGAAGAGCC
The DNA here is from genome assembly GCA_031361545.1 of Bacteroidota bacterium. Taxonomy (GTDB): domain Bacteria; phylum Bacteroidota; class Bacteroidia; order AKYH767-A; family 2013-40CM-41-45; genus JADKIH01. The sequence continues at coordinate 564 of JANLRG010000361.1, read as the reverse complement.
GGGATCGCAAGTACAACTAACACCATTGAATCCGTTGAAAGATCCGATTCACTATGCAAAAGTCGTCGAGCGAAATTTATATAGCATTTATTACTCTGATTTTAGAAATCAATTTGGGGTGCTATTTATTCTTTCATTCGTTTTGTTTTTATTTTTTAGGAAGAAAGAAAATGACATCCCGCTTTGGATTAAATTATCTCTGGCAACAATCATCGGAATGTATGGCGGGTATTCTTTAATTTTAATTCATGCACGATATGTATGGATTTGCTCTTTGCTTTTTATTCCAATGACAATCTATTTTTTTTCAGAGATAAAATTTATTAGTATTTCGAAATCAACGAGGGACATTTTTTTTGTTGGAATTATTATTTTTTCTTGCAAACGTCCAATCAAAGAAGTGCTGCTGAACGGAGATAGAGAAGTTAATTCTTTGCAGTTGTACCAAATGATTCGATCGCCAAAAGAATCGATGGAAATATTTTACAGAAGAGAACAAGAATTACATCATGATCTTAAAATTATGAAGAAGGAATTGGCAGAGGGACAAAACTTCGCTTCTTT
>JANLRG010000354.1:0-3240 GCA_031361545.1 Bacteroidota bacterium | reverse complement strand
AAACCACAATATTATATCAATGTCCCGCTTATAAAATTAAATGTCACTCTGAAGGATGTCAACATTTTTTCTCCCAGAGATCTTCAATCAATTTATACCGACATTCAAAAGTTAGGTTATAATAAAAAAGATTTTGAATTGAGTGGTGTCGATGCTTTTAATAGTCCGATCACTTTTCTTTATCAGCAGTTCAGTCCTTTGGAAAGAGTGAAGCGTCACAATGCTGAATTGATCAATGAAGATAAACGTCGTGAGCTGCTTCGTCAATTGTTAATCAATTATGTTTCTCATGACATTATCAATCTTAATGATTCAGAGTTTGAAGATTTCATTTCTTTTGCCAATGTCTCTGAAACTTATATGAAGCGTTCTTCCCAATATGATTTTTGTATTTACATCAAACAAAAATTTGAAGTGTACCGAATGATGAAAAGTGATCGACGATAATTTTTAGTTCGCTTCTCCTTCCCATTTGCTTACTACCGCTGTTGCAACAGCATTTCCCATCACATTCGTTGCTGATCTTCCCATATCGAGTAACCAATCTATTGCTAATAATAAGGCAAGTCCTTCTTGAGGGATATTGAAAGTTTGAAGCATAGAGGCAATTACTACGAGTGAAGCTCTAGGTACTCCGGCCATACCTTTGCTTGTTACCAACAAAATCAACATCATTGTAATTTGTTGCGACAATGAGATGGGAATGTTATAGGCTTGAGCAATCGACATGGTTGCAAATGTCATATACATAATTGAACCATCCAGATTAAATGAATATCCTAATGGTAAAACAAAACTAACTATTCGAGCAGGACAGCCAAATCGTTCAAGTGCAAGAATAGTTTTTGGCATCGCTGCTTCACTGCTTGCTGTTGAAAAAGCAAGTAACATCGGTTCTTTTATATGGTTGAATAATTTGATGAAATTTATTTTGAGAAGGTAACAGACTAAAAACAAAATGCCGAAAACAAAAACAATCAACCCACCGAAAAAACAAGCGATGATTTGAACATATCCACTCAATATCCCTAATCCTTTCGATGCTATAATTGCTGACATGCTTCCAAAGACAGCCAACGGAGCTAATTTCATTACGTAACCAGTAACTTTAAGCATAGCATGAGAAACGGCATCAAAAAATTCGACAATGACTTTCCCTTTTTCATTTAGAGATGCGACAGCTACTCCAAAAAACAAAACGAAAATAATGATTGGAAGAATTTGATTTTTGGCCATCACATCAATTATGCTTTCAGGAAAAATGTGTTGAACAAATTCTTTGGCATTAAATTCTTTTGCTCCGATAGCAGAGCTCACTTCAGCATGAAGATGTAAAGCTTTTCCCGGCTCAAAAATATTCACGATTAGCAATCCCATCAATAAGGCAATTATTGTTGCCGAAGTGAAGTAGATCATTGTTTTCAATCCAATTCTTCCAACAGAATTAAAATCCCCCACTTTTGCAATTCCTGTAAGTAAGATTGAGAAGACTAATGGTGCAATGATCATCTTGATGAGACGAAGAAAAATGTCACTGAGCAAATGCATGTTATCGGCGAAGGGAGTAATGTTAGCCATGTCAGGCCACATTTCACGATACCAACCGCCAAGTATAATTCCAAGAATTAAACCGATGATTATTTGAGTCGTTAAAGTGATTTTTTTCATGTCGAAATTCTTTGATCTTTATTCTTTATACTATTTCTTCTCAGTAAAACGATGCTTAAATGTTTTTGGCAAGAGAAAGAAAACGGCATTTGTTTTTTGTAATAATACAATTTTCTTTTAGAGTTTTACATCTTGAAAACTAAATATCTTAAGTCGTTTTTTTTTCGGATATTTCGAGAGTGAAATGGCCAAAAGAGTTTTTATCCAAAATGCAAGATTATTTTGGAGTCGATTATGATAATTTTTTGAACGGATTGTCTGAGTCGCCACCTGTAAGTATTCGTATGAATACAAAAAAAACAATTCAACCTTTTGAAAAAAGTTTTCTTATTCCATGGAGTAACTACGGTTATTATCTCGATCAAAGACCGTCCTTCACCTTAGATCCGTTATTCCACGCTGGCTGTTATTATGTACAAGAAGCGGCTTCTCAATTTTTAGAAAAACTATTTTCTGCTGCCATCTCTGAAAATCCAAATCCATTGGTGCTCGACATGTGCGCTGCTCCCGGTGGAAAGTCAACTCATTTGCTTTCTGTCCTCGATGGAAATGGTTTGTTGGTGAGCAATGAAATAATTTCTTCGCGTAATAAAGTGCTACAACAAAACATTGCGAAATGGGGATTCGTTAATTCAATCGTTACTCAAAATGATGGTAGTGATTTTTCAAAAATAGGCGAGGTCTTCGATGTCATTGTTGTAGATGCACCTTGCAGTGGCGAAGGACTCTTTCGAAGAGACCCAGATGCAGCCAACGAATGGAATGAAGCGGCTGTGATTAATTGTTCTGTCCGACAAACCGATATTTTGAAAAATCTAAATCATGCATTAAAGTCGGGTGGATATTTAATTTATAGCACCTGCACTTTTGAGCCTTCAGAAAATGAAATTCAAATACAGAAATTAATTTCAGAAGATAATTATGAACTTTGCAATTCTATCGATCCCAGTAATGGAATAAAAAAATCAGAATTTGGTTATCATTTTTATCCTCATACGACAAAGAGCGAAGGTCTGTTTATTTCTATGTTGAGAAAAAAAGAAGAAGGTACATCACCTCGAATAAAATCGGAGCAAGTTAAAAATTCAGACAAGCAATCCATTGCTATTCTGAATGACTATTTTGAAAATCCAGATCAACTTCTTCCAATCGTTAAAGACGATCGTCTTTATGCAATTCCATTAAATTATTATTCACTTTTTCAATTTTTGAGTAAAAAATTATTTATTAGGCAAGCTGGAGTTTTTGTTGGGAATAAAAAAGAGAAAAATTTTATTCCTTCTGAAGAATTAGCCTTAGCTAATGACTTACGTAAAGATCTTCCAAAAGTGGAAGTAGATTTAGAGGTAGCATTGAACTATTTAAGATGCGAGAATATTTCATTGCCAGGAATTAATATCGGATGGACATTAATTACTTATCAAAATTTTGTTCTTGGATGGGTAAAAGTTTTGGAGCGCAGAGTAAATAATTATTATCCGAAAGAATGGCGAGTACTTTTGAAAGAAAAGAGATAGAATTGGAAATTGAAAATTGAAAATTGAGGATTGACAATAGAATTGAAAATTGAGA
>JANLRG010000342.1:0-1195 GCA_031361545.1 Bacteroidota bacterium | reverse complement strand
GTTTGCATTGAAGGAAATTCAGGGAGTTGATAGCCCTTCAAAGTGCCTGTAACGGCTTCTCCTGTTGCTTGTCCACCAACTTTTAGTCGTTTTATCTTCAAACATGGCATTGAAATGATCCATGCCGACCAAGCGAAAATTTTCTGATTTGCCATTCACGATAGGCTCATACACGCGCCCCGTCCGACAAACAGTGCAATAAGTGACCATAATTGGCTTATTGCCAAGTGCTCAATATGTAGTGCTATTCAGTAATGCATTGGTGAAAATTATATTATTTCTTCATTTTTAGAGGAAATACTGAGGGGGGTATTTCCCTCAACACTATTCCTATAAAATTACTTGTGCTCCATATTGACTTCGCTTTTTTTAGCCCTATTAATCCGATAAGTATAACCGAAATTGATAGAATAATCCGCAAAAGCGGCATCACCTTGCACGTGTACATATTTGGTAGCGTCCGTGATTTTAGAATTTTGCAAATTTTGACTGGCAATATCAGCGGCACTTTGAATGCGGTTTCTAACGATATTCACAGGTACAATGAAATTGAAACCATGATTGCCCAAACGGTAAGACACCCCCCCTTCAACTGCCACCACATAACCCGGGCGGCGGTATGCTGTTTGTCCGCCCAAAGCATCATAAGCGGGAATACCTTCCAATCTACCTGCCATAGAAACATTGAGGTTTTTATTTTTACCAAGAGCGGTCATAAAACCAGCCCGTCCGAAATATTGGTCAGGACAAGCATACACATTATAGCCTTCTAATCCTGCCGATGGTGCAGATTTGAATGTACCGTTGGATTCTTTCGGATTGAACAAATAATAACCATTGGCAAAGCCATAAATGCCCTTGTACAATTGTCTAAATCCCTGAAACTCTACTGAAATACCAATGCCACCATCACCCGGCTGGATAGCTTGATCCATGACTACGCTTTTAGTTGTACCATCTGATTGCGGAGCATCATCATAGACATCATGTTTGCCCGTATTTAATTTTACTCCCAGACCGAGCATCAAATTACCTTTTTGCGCTTTAATGGGGTCAATCAACCAATAGTTGACACTCATACGGACATCACCTAAGCCTTGTGCATAGACGCTGTAACGGAATGTGTCTTTTCTGGGAGTTGTTTGACGCAATACTTGCGAACGTTCGTTGTGCACATAAGGCAATGTAGCGTTCA
>JANLRG010000338.1:0-7473 GCA_031361545.1 Bacteroidota bacterium | reverse complement strand
GTCTTTTTATCGATAACAAAATTTATAATTTATCCCAAACCGCTTCACTGATTGGAAAATCCCTGCCGAATTCTATGGCCGAGTTCTTAGTTTTAGGCGAAGATGCAATGTCGATTGCCAAAGAAGTGAATAGAGCAATTGCGAATGAAACAGTAGTCGCTAAACCGATCGACAATCAATCTTATAAAATTATTGCTCCGGTTCCCCACCCTACTTCTTGCCGCGATGGTTATGCTTTTCGACAACATGTAGCTTCTGCTAGAAGAAACAGAAAAGTTGACATGATTCCAGAGTTTGACCAGTACCCTATTTTTTATTTTACCAATCACAATGCAATTCAAGGACCTGGTGATGTTATGTGCATGCCAGATCATTTCCAAAAATTAGATTTTGAATTGGAGGCTTCTATTGTCATAGGTAAAAAAGGCAGAAATATTAAAGCGAAAGATGCAGATCAATACATTGCAGGTTACATGATCATGAATGACATGAGTGCACGTACGCTACAAATGGAAGAAATGGTTTTGAATTTAGGCCCTGCAAAAGGAAAAGACTTTTCAACTGTTATAGGCCCTTGGCTGGTGACTCCTGATGAACTTGAACCTTACAAAGTATCTGCTAAGTCTGGACATGTCGGGAACAATTATGATTTATCGATGTCGTGCAAAGTCAATGGCAAAATTGTTTCAGAAGGAAATATGAAAGATATGGATTGGACTTTCGCTGAAATTATTGAACGCTGTGCTTACGGTGTTGACTTATTACCTGGTGATGTGATTGGATCTGGAACTGTGGGGACAGGATGCTTTTTAGAATTAAATGGTACTGGATTATTGAACGATCCTGCCTATAAAGTACAGTGGCTTCAACCTAATGATGTTGTTGAAATGGAAATAAAAGGTCTGGGGCATTTATCAAATACTATTCTAAAAGAAGATTCGCAATTTTCAATTTTGGCTTTGAAAAAAGTTACTGAAACTGCTTCTCAATAAAATTATTTTGAATGCCAGACTCACAATCTTCAATTATAAATGCTGAAGCTGAAAAAGATCAGATACTAAAAGCGTATCGAACTTTATTGAGAGCTTTACGTCAAACTCTTGGTAAGGGAGATAAAAAAAATATCCGACTCGCATTTGAAATGTCGATGGAGGCTCATAAGGATATGCGCAGAAAAACTGGCGAACCTTATATTTTGCATCCACTTGCAGTTGCACAAATTTGTGCAGAAGAAATTGGACTTGGTCCTTTGGCTATCCAATGCGCGCTGCTTCACGACACAGTAGAAGATACACACATCAGTCTGGAAGATATCAAAAGTAACTTTGGAGAAAAGGCTGCTTCTATCGTCGATGGACTCACTAAAATTTCTGGTGTATTTGATAAAGGTACATCTATGCAAGCGGAAAATTTCAGGAAGATGCTTCTCACTCTTTCTGATGATGTTCGTGTAATCTTAATCAAACTTGCTGATAGGCTACATAACATGCGCACGCTCGATAGCATGAAGCGTGATAAGCAATTAAAGATTGCTTCAGAAACAGCTTATCTCTATGCTCCTCTTGCCCATCGCTTAGGATTGTACTCAATTAAAACTGAACTTGAAGATTTAGCTTTGAAATATACTGATCCAGATATGTTCAATGAAATCACTTCTAAAGTTGAGCAAACAAAAAGAGAAAGAAATAAATTCATTAATGAATTCATTGAGCCAATCAAAGATGAATTAACAAAACAAAATTTTAAGTTTGACATTAAAGGCAGATCCAAATCGATCAATTCTATTTGGAATAAAATGAAACGGCAGAATGTGACATTCGATGAAATTTATGATTTATTCGCTATCCGAATTATCATTGATTCCGACGAAGAGAATGAAAAGCCGATGTGCTGGAAAGCCTACTCTATTATTACTGATTTCTATCATCCGAATCCTGATCGCTTGCGTGACTGGGTCTCTATTCCTAAGGCTAACGGTTATGAGTCGTTACACACTACTGTTATGGGCCCAAATGGAAAATGGGTAGAAGTACAAATTAGATCACGACGAATGGATGAGATTGCTGAAAAGGGTTATGCGGCTCATTGGAAGTATAAAGAATCTGCTTCTGAATCTGCATTAGATGAATGGATTCAAAAGATCAGAGAGATTTTAGAAAATCCAGAAACGAATGCTCTTGATTTCATCGATGACTTTAAATTAAATTTATTCTCGGAAGAAATTTTTGTTTTTACTCCTGGCGGTGACATGAAGACGTTACCTTCCGGCGCAACTGCACTGGATTTTGCTTTCGAAATTCATACTGATCTCGGAAGTAAATGTATTGGCGCGAAAGTCAATCACAAACTAGTTCCTTTGTCTTATAAAATGAGGAGTGGCGATCAAGCAGAAATTCTCACTTCCAATAAGCAAACTCCCAAAGAAGATTGGCTTTCTTATGTAGTAACGGCAAAAGCAAAAGGAAAAATTAAAAGTGCGCTCAAAGAAGAAAAGAAAAAATTTGGTGAAGACGGAAAAGAAATCTTAATGCGAAAGCTTCGCCACTTGAAGATTGAATTCAATAATGATAACATCAATGAAATTCTGGCTTATTACAAAATACCGAGTAGCCTCGAACTTTATTACCGCATAGCAAAAGGAGTAATTGATATTTCTGATCTGAAAGAATTTGTCGATGAAAAGGGTGTAATAAAAGCTAGAGCTCCACAGAGAATTGAAGCACAGTCTCTGGAAGCAATGGTGAAAAATATTCGTGGATCAAGCGACATGCTTGTCATTGGCGAAAATTTGGAAAAGATAGACTACAAACTTTCTCCCTGCTGCACACCAATTCCTGGTGATGATGTTTTTGGTTTCATCACCATTAATGATGGTATTAAGATTCATCGAATCAATTGCCCGAATGCTATTCAACTGATGTCAAATTATGCTTATCGAATCGTGAAAGCTAAATGGACTAACCAACAACAAATCGCTTTCCTTGCTGGAGTGCGAATGACGGGAATTGATGAAGTTGGGGTGGTGAATAAAATATCGAAAGTGATTTCTAGTGAGTTGAAAGTAAATATGAGAAGCATTAGTATTGATACCAACGATGGAATTTTCGAAGGAACGATTATGCTCTTTGTTCATGACACACATCATCTTGATAAATTAATTTATAAGCTTAAAGAAATCCATGGTATCCTTACAGTGAGTAGAATTGATGGTGGAAAATTATAATAAAGATTATTCGAAACTTACGCAACATTAAATGACATGCAAAATATTAACGAGGCTGTAAAAAAAATATTTACAGAATATTTAGAAAAAAAGAGTCATCGCAAAACAGATGAACGATACAATATTCTAGAAGAAGTTTACACCTTAAACGATCATTTCGATGTTGATTCTCTTTTTTTACACATGAAGTCAAAAGGATACAGCATTTCTAGAGCAACCATTTATAATACTATAGAACTCCTTCAAGACTGTGAGCTTTTGACAAGACATCAATTTGGAAAAAATATCGCTCGATTCGAAAGATCCTATTCATTCAAACAACACGACCATTTAATTTGTCAGGATTGTGAACATGTTTTCGAGTTTTGTGATCCTCGCATTCAACAAATTCAATCCATGATGGGAGAAATTCTAAATTTCAAAATTACTCACCACTCTCTAAACCTTTTTGGAAAATGCAAAGAATTAGATTCGAAAGGTGTTTGTAAACATCATATACAACCAACTCCAAAAGTATGATTGTCCCTTTGTTTTAACATAAGACAAAATTTATTGCTCTTATGCCCTAAATAGCCCGTTAATTTAGAATTTTAAGTTTTTCACATGTGAATGTTTCTAAAAAACATCCTTGAAAATATTAACATAGCGTTGTTTATTTCTTAGTTATTAATGAGAATTATTCTTTGCAGGAATTTAATTTACTCTTACTTTCACACCCATGGACTTTAACTATAAAATCAACAATCAAGGGAATTACGCCATTGTAGAAATGAGTGGAAATTTAATTGATAAAAATCAAGCTACTCCTTTGCTGGATGAGATTCAAGATTTAATTACAAAAGGAGTAAATAGTTTTGTTATCTCAATGGAAAATTTCCGATATCTAAATAGTAACGGGCTGAATGTACTGGTAAACATTCTCACAAAAAGCAGAAAGAACGGTGGAGACACTACAATCTGTTGCATCAGCGACAAAATCAAAGAACTTTTAATCATCACAAAATTGAATACCGTTTTTACAATTACGGATGATCTTCCTGCTGCGATTAAGCAATTTCAAAATTAATCTTGCATCAACAAAATTAAAGATCATCCTGTCACAAATGGGATGATCTTTTTTATTTTACTAATTCATAATCTAACTTTAAAATGTCAGTCGATGTACTTTTAGGTCTCCAATGGGGAGATGAAGGAAAAGGAAAAATAGTAGATGTATTAACTCCAGAATATAATGTTGTCGCTCGTTTTCAAGGTGGACCAAATGCAGGTCACACGTTAGAATTTGAAGGCATCAAACATGTACTTCATACAATACCGAGCGGAATTTTTAGAAAAGGTATTCAAAATATTGTCGGCAATGGCGTTGTCATCGATCCTGTAACTTTGAAAAAAGAAATCGAAGCCCTTCAAAAAATGAATGTCGATATTCAATCTTCACTCTACATTTCAAGAAAAGCTCATTTAATTATACCAACACACAGACTACTTGATGCCGCTTCTGAATCGAGTAAAGGAAATGAAAAAATCGGTTCTACATTGCGTGGAATTGGACCAACATATATGGATAAGACAGGCCGAAATGGACTGCGTGTTGGAGACATTGAATCGAAAGAATTTTCAAAGCGATACGAAAAACTAAAAAGCAAACATATTCAACTTCTCAATCAAATGGAACACCAATTTGATTTGTCGGAATCTGAAAAAGAATTTTTTGAAGGAATAGAACTTCTATCGACTTTAAATTTTGTCGATAGTGAACATTTATTAAACAGTGCTATCATAGCTAAGAAATCGATTCTAGCAGAAGGTGCTCAAGGATCGCTATTGGATATCGATTTTGGCTCCTACCCTTTTGTGACTTCATCGAACACAATTACTGCTGGCGCTTGTACAGGTTTAGGAATTGCTCCGAAACATATTGGAAAAGTTTTTGGTATTTTCAAAGCTTATTGCACACGCGTAGGAAGCGGACCATTTCCAACTGAATTACTTGACCAAACTGGTGAAGAAATAAGAAAAGCTGGTAGTGAATTTGGCGCCACTACTGGAAGACCAAGAAGATGCGGATGGCTCGATTTACCTGCGTTGAAATATGCAATCATGATCAATGGTGTAACCGATCTTATCATGACAAAATCTGATGTTCTTAGTGGTTTTGAAAAAATAAAAATCTGTACTCATTACGAAATAAATAATAAAAAAATTGATTTCATGCCGTTTGATATTGTCAATGAAACGGTACATCCAATTTATATTGAAACAAACGGTTGGAAAAAAGATCTGACGGGAATTACTAGTGAAGAAAATTTTCCTGCGGAATTATCAGAGTACATCGCTTTTCTAGAAAAAGAATTGAAGGTCCCAATTAGCATTATTTCAGTTGGACCAGATCGCAAACAAACGATTCGACGAATGGCTTTAGTAAGTTAAAAATTCTATATGATTGATTTTTTAGAGGAGAAATATCGTTTATATAATCAATTAAATTTTATTGAGACCGATCCTATTTCCATTCCACATTTGTACAGCAAAAAACAAGATATAGAAATAGCCGGATTTCTGACAGCAACGATTTCTTGGGGACAACGAACTACAATTCTAAAAAATGCAGAATTTCTTTTGAATCAAATGGACAATTCTCCACACGACTTCATTCTCAATTTCAACAAAAAGGAATTCCAACGATTTTCAAATTTCGTACATCGAACCTTTAACTCTACCGATTTACATTTCTTTTTTATCGCATTACAAAATATCTATAAGAAATATAATTCTCTGGAAGATTTATTTTTGGAGCGTTATAATCCGACTGAAATCAATCTCGCAAACTCTATCATTTATTGGAGAAATGAATTTTTTTCTGATCAACATCTGCTTCGAACCGAAAAACATTTTTCAGATATTCAATCTGGATCAGCGGCCAAAAGAATCAATATGTTTCTAAGATGGATGGTTCGAAAAGATGAATATGGAGTTGACTTCGGTTTGTGGAAAAATATAAGTCCTGCAAAACTGATCTGTCCTTTGGATGTTCATTCAGGACGAGTAGCAAGAAAACTGAAATTATTAAGACGAAATCAAGATGACTGGAGAGCCGCACTCGAACTTACTGAAAAGTTAAAAACATTTGACCCTTCTGACCCGGTAAAATATGATTTTGCTTTGTTTGGATTGGGTGTGTTTGAGAAATTTTGAATGTGTATATTTGAAGCCCAATGCAATTTATCTACCCCGAATTCCTCCTAGCCCTTTTGGCCCTTGCCATACCAATAATCATTCACCTCTTCAACTTCCGAAGATTTAAGAAAATATTATTCACTAACGTACGGTTTTTACGAGAGATTAAACAAGACACCCAATCGCGTTCAAGACTAAAGCATTTATTAATCTTACTAACCAGATTATTTGCGATAACATTTCTTGTCCTGGCCTTCGCTCAACCTTTCATTCCAGTCCGTAAAGCTACTTTCGAATCAAGTTCAAAAAGAGTAAGTATTTACATCGACAATTCTTTTTCGATGGATGCCTTAGGAAACTCTGGTAATCTTCTCGAGGTCAGCAAAAAAAAGGCAAGAGAAATTGCCAATGCTTACAAGGCTTCAGATGAATTTCAACTTCTCACCTCTTCTTTTGAGGGAAGACATCAACGCCTAATAAGCAAAGATGAATTTTTAGTTTTGGTCGATGAAGTAAAATCTACTTCTTCTGTTCATTCCATTTCTGAAATTATACAACGACAACAAGATGCATTGTATTCCAACAATATTTCGAAAACCGCAAAGGCCTCTTACATAATTTCAGACTTTCAAAAAAGCATTACAGACATTGACGAAATTAAAGCGGATTCGAATTTGCAAATTTCTTTTGTACCTGTTACTGCTGCTGCTGTCAACAATGTATATATAGATACTTGTTTTCTGTCAACACCATTTGTTCAAATAAATTCTCCCAATGAATTAATTGTAAGAATAAAAAATACATCTACAGTAGATGTTGAGAACATTCCACTCAAGCTAATAATCAACTCTACACAAAAAGCTGTTTCAAGCGTCTCCATAAAAAGTAATTCAACTGCGGAAATCAAATTGAGCTTTACCATCACCACCGCTGGATGGCAAAGAGCGCAATTAAATTTAATTGATTACCCAATTATTTTTGACGACAATTTTTTCTTCAACTTTAATGTCAGAACAAATGTTAATGTATTATGTATTAACAATACTGATCCATCACCAATATTTAATGCCATC
>JANLRG010000331.1:0-2362 GCA_031361545.1 Bacteroidota bacterium | reverse complement strand
TTCTTTTTCATCAACTCAGTAGTCACCATCGGTTCATGAAAAGTAATATTGCCGTCCAATGAACCATAAATCAAAGTGGCGGTAAAAGGCTGACCTTTGAATTCGACTGCTGTTGAATCTGCCCAATGCATACCCATTGTAGGCACAGGTCCCGCAGATACGTAAGTGCCTGGCAATAAGCCTTGAGCAGGAAATTTGAACATTCGTTCGTCAGTCGGAGACACAATAGATTCGCGTAGAGAGCTGGGTATTGTATAAAAATGCACATCAAAATGGTCGAACGAGTAAATACCGACAGGTTCATGCCCGCCATGTAGGAAATTTAAAAACACATGTTTATAAAGCGTTTTCGTTCCTTCGGCTGGAAAATCGAGCACTAAATTCGCGCCCGATTGCGGCAAACTATTGAAAGCGGTTTCTGAAATAACCACACCAACTTCATCGGGATTGCCCGAGGCATTCAGTTTGACAAATGACTTGGCTGTACCATTGCCCAATTTGACTTCTGCTCCATAGGTCAGATTGGAAGTTACCGCGTCTTTTTTGCAAGAGGCGAAAAGGAGGGTTGCCGTTATTAAGGCTGCTGTTAAAAATTTGATTTTTTTCATTTGATAATTAATTTTAATGGTGGAAAAATTTGGTTTTAACAAAAAGTACTGTATTAATTTATTTTGCGATACTTAAAATAGTTATTCCCATCTTTCACTGTTAGAAAAATGGTTGTCAGCCCGGCAATTTTGACCGTATTGTTTTGGCAATTGCTGTTGATATCTAAATCTCCTTCATTAGAAATTTTGTAAGTGCCTTTACAACCCAATTGCTTTTTTAAATAGCAACTGTATTCGCCGTTTTGTTTGAAATCTTGGCTTTCATCAACATTGGCATTTTCCCATTTGATTGTCGTTGGCATTTTGTTTTCTGTAGAATGATTGTCGTAGGTACAATTATGCATATTGTCGGGTCTCGTCTCAATGCCTTTTTCTACTAATTGCCAAGAGCCGATAATACCGGTTTGGAAATCCAGAGTCGTTTGTTCCTTAATAAAAGAATCATTTTCTTTAGTACAACTTGCGGTACTCAACATGACTATAAAAGCCACTGAAAGGATAAGGAGGAGGTTGTTTTTCATGGTTATCAAATTTTAAATTGTTAAAAAAAGGGGTGATTAAATTCATTTTTAAAAAAATACTGAGGGGGTATAAGTCTATAAGTAAAAAGTCTATTCTGTTTTTTCACCTGACATAATCCTGTAACATCCACAATTCCCGACTCATCAAATGTCGTGATTCTTCAATGCGTTTGATATAATATTCAGTACTCATGTGCGGGTGTACTTTTTCCAATGTTTTAGTAAAATCAGCCCCTCCGGCAGATATATCTTCCCATTTATTGAAAAAATCGACTGTGATATAATCAAAGGGTTGAGAATCACCGCCGGGCATCACACGGCTATATAATCCCCAAGCGGCTTTTCCACCTGCTTGCATCATCTCTTGGTGCATGGGTTTTACCAATTGAGTTTCCATTGCATAATATTCTTCCCACATACCTTCTTTTACTTTCATATAATTGACAATTTGGTATTTAGTGGGAGATGAATTAGGGGCGGCACTAACGAAGTCCGCACGCATAAATACACTGCGATTCAATAAATTCCTCAATTTTAGCGTCTCATTATACACCTCAAGCTGTTGTTTTGTCAATAGTTTTGCAGCATCGCCAATCAACATATTGCCCCACGGGTTTTCAACTTTTTTCCAACCCTGAATAACCGTTACAGTGACATAATCATACGTAGCACTTGAGCCACTTGGAGATAGTACCTCATAAAAATACCAAGCTCTTATTAGACCTTGTTTCAGCCGCTCTTGGTGTATTATTTTCCATACTTCCTTTTCGGCTTTGACATACTCGGCACTTTTTCCAGCAGTCGCTTTCATGGTTTCAACTATCAAATAAAGGGATTCTTGGCTGGTTTGAGCCATCAAAAAATAGCTGTTCATGAATAGGGCAACAAGTAAAATAAGGCTTTTTTTTGTTTTCATTTTTTTCGCATTATTATATGATTACTTAATTATATAATTACTTATCTGATAGAAAAGGGACTTGTATGACACCCTTTTCTTTTACGCCAAAACCATAATGTAAAGCATTCAGGCTTGGCTGAAAGATGGCTATTTTGTAGCTATCTACTTGTCCTATGGACGTGCCTGTTTTTGAGTTTTTATCTTTTTGATTCATTGACCATCCAACTTGCACTTGTCCTATTGAAATGATAAAATCTTCACCCAAATCGGCAAGTGCAACGAAAGCGGGGTTGATTGCACCGGCTTCATTTTCAAAATAATATCTATCAATATTC
>JANLRG010000327.1:0-1132 GCA_031361545.1 Bacteroidota bacterium | reverse complement strand
TTTCACTTTTCGTTTTTCACTTTTCATTTAGTATAATTTAAACCCGTCGGGTAATAGGAATCATGAAAAAAAGGATAGAAATAATCAGCATCATTCTACTTGTTTTAGGCAGTCAAGCTGCCTTTTCGACAGCTTATTATGTGGATGCAAGCCGCCCTGACAACTCGGGGAATGGCAAGACAGTAGCGACTGCTAAACAGTCCATTCAATCCGCCGCGTATTTAGCCATACTGCCAGGCGATATTGTGTATATCATGAATGGCACTTATTCAACAAGTAATAGCTCGGGTGACATTGCGACGATAGAACAATCTGGCTCGGCAGCTTTGCCTATCACTTATACAAAATACCCAGGTCATAATCCTATCATAAACCCATTAGCATGGAATGGCTTTAAGATAACGAATGGTGCTAAATATATCACGATTGATGGGTTAACGTTTATGGGCAACTACAGCAATCTCACTTTATCGGGTGCATTGGCACAACCGGGCGGCTGTGCTTATTATCACTCTCCTGTTAACCCCGGTTCGCGTACAAGCACCTACAACGGAAATGGTATTTTCATACAAACAGGCACCGGTGACCCTATCAGTCACCACATTACCATTAAAAATTGCATTATTTACAACTGCCCTGGCGGCGGCGTGGGTTCTTCACAAGCCGATTATATCACCATTGAAAACAACATCGTGTACACCAATGCGAAGTATGGTGCTTATGGCGGTAGTGGTATCAGCAATTTGACTGCCAGGGATATTGACAACAATACGACCGATTACAAGATGATTGTCAGAAACAACATCGTTTATGACAACGAAATGTTCGTGCCGTGGTATGGTTACAATTGCGAAATCACAGACGGCAACGGGATTATCTTCGATAGTTTCAACAACACAGGCATCGGTCAACCGCGCTACGAAGGCAAATCACTTTGTGAAAACAACGTTACTTACAGCAATGGGGCAAGGGGTATTCATATTTTTCAAAGCCGCAACGTCACAGTCATCAACAATACCTGTTATCAAAATTCTAAAACAAGCACCATTACCGATGGCGATATGACGGTACGCAAAGTAAACAATATAAAGGTCTATAATAATATCATTTATGCCCGCTCAGATAAACCGAT
>JANLRG010000298.1:0-1906 GCA_031361545.1 Bacteroidota bacterium | reverse complement strand
TTGAGTAACTCAGTCAATGCAAAAAAAGGATATAAAAAAGAATTATGCCTTCAAAACGGTCGTAAAATAGTACAAGGTATTGCCTTTACATTTATTTTTGAAGTGCTTCTTACTATTTTTTTAATCATTAAAATAAAACATAACTATGAAAGACTTTGGCAAGCTACTCTCTTCAGGAGACCCTAATCAGCTAACCGCCTCTTTTTTTGAGGAAATGGCGCGAGATAAATTCAAAGATTTTCTCGAATTTTTTAGAAAAGACTATCTTGAGAAAATTGATTTTTCAAAAGATTGTGTGTTTTTAGATAAAGAAATGCCCCATTTTCTTCCTAAAGAATATACAACTCGCAAAGATGCTTTTAACCTATTTGTCAAAGCGCATCTTAAAGACGGCAACGTATCATATTTCCTCATTCACGCCATATTTGCTATGGAAATAGGTGAAATTCAAGTCGGTATTGCAGACGTACCCAATGAATTGATTGATACCTATTACCGTTCAAAAGACAATGTTGATAATAAAAAACCAGAATACACAGATGATAATCAATGTTCAAATTGTGGACGCACCGATCTCCCACTGACCATTACTATCAACGCCGCTACTATGAAAAAGCTGACGATATGCTCGGTTTGTATGTATAATGGCGGTCCTTCAGGTCAATCGAAAAGAAAAGTCAGTTTAAAACAATTGGATAAAGATATAGCCGACTATGAAAAATTGGCTAAACAGTATGAAAAACTCATACAAGAGACACCCGAAACGCCTGAATTGCCCAGTGCGATTTCAAAATATGCAATGACACCCCTCAGTAATTATAAGTCTATTCAAGCAATTCTCGCTGAATTGCGCTCCCAACGCATGGCAGCATTAACAAATATGGAAAGTGAAACGCGCCTGAAATACGAGCTTAAAAAGTCCATTGATGCCGAAGATTATGCTCAATCGGCAACGATTAGAGATAAATTGAACAATAAGAAAAATAAAAAAGGGAAGTAGCGGTTCGCACATACCATTCTTTCAAAAATTTGCTTTTTATTATAAAAAAGGCTTATTTTGTTATAAAAATAGAATAAATCTGTTTATCCCGATGCTTTAGTTGTATGTGAAGAACCACAATATTGGGAAGACCGCGAAGATTTAATCGTTAATCCTCTTTTAATTGTTGAGGTTTTATCAAAAAGTACCCGCAGCTATGACAAAGACAAAAAATTCAAGCTTTACGAAACTCTCCCGTCTTTCATGGAGTACGTTTTAATCGAACAAAAAAAGCCATTTGTTGAGGCATGGTTTAGAGAAACACCGACTAAATGGGATAAAATTCAAGAAACAGCTTTAGACAAATCTATACTTTTACGCTCTTTAGGCGTTTCTGTACCCTTAGCCGATATTTATGAAAATATTGTTTTTGAATAAAATGAGTAATTTTTAATTAAAATTTATGTGAAAATTAATTAAAAATTACTCATTTTGTCATCAATATTAATTTCTCTTTTCTTTTTAATAATCAAAGTCAATTCATAATGGAAAAACATACTATTGGAGGATTAAAAAAAATTCTCGTTGCCTCATCTAAATTCTACGACATTCAAGATTATTTCCTCACACTTACCGAAACCAATTCCACTGCCATTGATGGGAAATCGGGTAAAAACAGCGTGTTGAAAGAGGTGATAGCCACAACACTCACTCAAATTTGTCTTATGCAAGGCATGGTCGAAAAAGGAGACAAAATCATGTTGGTGAATATGTACATGATTGAAGTTCGACAACGCTACTTTTGGCACGGCTCGGGTATGCTCAATGGAAAATACATTTTTGCCTATTTCTATTTTGCAGATATGGATATGGGCATGATTTCTATATCAAAAGGCAGCAACAATTTTTTTGCCCGTGTGTCCGTCA
>JANLRG010000235.1:0-1012 GCA_031361545.1 Bacteroidota bacterium | reverse complement strand
TCAAATCATCACGCAATGGGTAACAAATTAAAAAAATATATAATGAACCCTTCCGTCGTTTGGTGTTTCGTATCTACACTATCATCTGTCAAAATAAAAATCATATAAGCAATTATTCATCGATATTGACTTTTCCAATGTTGTTCGAGAATTAGCTCAATGAAGATTTAAGCAAATTAGATTTAAATGCTTATTTTTGTAAAAAATCAAGCTTTAGCTTCAAAATAGACCGATATGGCAAGAGATTTATTCCATGAAAATGTGAAGGAAGCACTAATTAAAGAAGGTTGGATTATAACCAATGACCCGCTTTCGTTCAAAATTGGTAATATGCAAGTACAAATAGACCTTGGGGCAGAAAGATTAATAGCTGCAGAGCGTGGTACAGATAAAATTGCTATTGAAATTAAAACCTTTGGGAGTTTGTCTTTTATAACATCTTTGTATGAAGCTGTTGGGAAATATATCATTTATCGAAACGTTTTGGGATTGAGAGACCCTGAAAGATTATTATATTTGGCAGTACCTGAAAGTATTTACAGCCGATTTTTTGAAGAACAAGTTATTCAAAAAACAATGCAAGAAGAAAATTTAAACTCGTTATTTATAATCAAGCCACTCAAATTATCACGCAATGGGTAACAAATTAAAGAAATATGAAAAAGCAATTCTCTCTATATTGAATGAGTATGCTAAAATCACTTACGCCAATATATCTGGCGGCAATGAATTAATAGTGGATAAAGAAAATCATCGTTACCAAGTGGTCACCATAGGCTGGGAAGACAATCGGTTTGTACATGATTGCCCAATGCACTTCGATATTATAGACGGCAAAATATGGGTACAACAGAATATGACTGAGTGGGAAGTTGGTGAGATGTTAGAAGCACAAGGTGTGCCTAAGTCAGATATTGTAGCGGGTTTTCTATCGCCAGACTTACGCCCTTATACTAAATATGCTGTTGCCTAAAATTGTGTATATCTAAGAATAAAAAAAGCAACTGCCAAA
>JANLRG010000199.1:0-1507 GCA_031361545.1 Bacteroidota bacterium | reverse complement strand
TATCGCCGTTGTTTTTATTTAAATTCTGTAACATATTTCTCAAAAAACTCGACAGCTATATCGCCATAAGCTATTTGTTCACCTTTAAAAGCTGTACCGTAGGGAAAATTAGCTCGATGGAGACGGGCTTCTATCTCAGTTTCGGAGCGTAAAAAGCCATAATTATAGGCCGTAGCATAAAAACGAATTCTGTCTTTCTTGGTTTTGAAAGTTCGATGCTTGAAAACATCTTGAGCAACCAACCAATAAACATGGGCATAACGCAATTGCCAAGCCCATTGTTTGAGCCGATTTACGCGTTCTCTACGGCTTTCCGTATCTGTTTTTCCTCTGATAACCACATAATCAAAGGTCTTAAGGCTCTCTTCATGCGTGGCAATATAGTTTTCAAGTTGTTCAATAAAGCGAGGTTTCATTTGAAAATGACCAATTGAAAAATTAGCTGCATTACTTCCATTTTGAATATAAACTAACTCTAAAGCTGTTGTTTCAAGAAAATCACTAAAGGCGTTCCATCTCAGCAATTCTGGAAAAACTATGGCTAATGCTTCATCCCCCTCAGTATTTGACGTGTTTTTTATCTGTAAAATAGTCGTTTTTTCTTGTTGTAGAAATTTTACAGCCGTTTTTATATCATTTTCAAAAGGGTGGTAAGTAAGTAATACACTTAAGGTAAGAGCAATATATAGTTTTGATAATAGCATTGAACTGAAGTTTTTTAAAGAGGAGTATTCCAAATCTAATACAATGAAGATTTGATTTTCACTATACCTACTATTTTCCGACGTAGTGAAAAATTAATAGTAAAGTTGAGATTTTCACTACAACGGAAAATAGCAAGGTATGGTGATTGTAATTAATCACGTTTAAAAGGTAAAAAACATAAATTAGAACCTAAATGACGATTATATCCGAATTGAGCATATTTAATTTTTTTACTCTCGTTATTAATAATCATCGTTAACTCTTTAAGATTCTTTTCTTTTCTAAGCATGTCATATTTTCTAAAAATCTCCATAGTACTTTCAGAGTTGTCAAATACAATTGTTCCCATACTTATCTCTGTATCACAATCAATAGGTTGATTATCAGGTAGTGAATCAGGGAAATCATGACCTTTCGCTTTTTGTACTTCTAATGCTTGCATACATTTTTTTAAATTTTCTATCATAAGAAAACCCGAAGTATCAATACCAGAAAGTGCGTGTTTGATAAATGGTTGAGTAACTCTCATATTTTGAAAATACATAAAATACCCTTCATGGCTCGAACTATCAAAAAGAGACTTTTTAATATTCTTTTCTAAATTAATATTTTTATCTATTTCAGCAGGAATAAAAACTACGTCATAAGGAATTGAATCATTTACCATTTTTTTATTGTAAATAATGAATCCGCTTATTGCTTTGAATCTTTGCCCAAATATTTTATTAATTGGAGTGACAAAAAAGATAAAGAATACCAAAAAATATTTTGTTAATTGCATGAAATATGTGGTTTTATTTGA
>JANLRG010000145.1:0-1126 GCA_031361545.1 Bacteroidota bacterium | reverse complement strand
CGCTTATAGTAGCCCTATTAGGTGCTATTATTTTACGAGGTGTGTTATGGTTTTTAATACGCAAACTCAAAAAAGAATTTAGAACAGACATTGAAGTAACGCCTGATAATTATAAGGAATTGAAAACGGTTTATATAGCTTTATCGTCTAAAACAGCCCTATTGGCTCGAATGAAGCTAGTAAATTTTAAAAAATTACCCTTTTTACTGAGGGGAGTATTCAATCAAGCCCTTACTGTTTTAGGCTTGCTTGAAGATTTCAATATGGCTTTAGAAAAACAGTTAGTACAGTTAGATAATTGTGATACAGGGGACTCACATTTTGAAATAGTCAGTGAATCTACCTTGTGGTCAATGCGGACACCCCACTATGAATATCGATTCTAATTATGTTTGATAAATGTTTTGAATTTCAATATAAGACTAATAAAATTGAACGAATAGGTGAGAGCGATGTGAAAGTGCATCTTCTCACCTTTCGTACTTCTAAAAATCGGGTAATCATAGTCAATGTACATGAACACCGATACGCAAGAAGAAATAGAAACCAATATCCAAAACCATCATCATTCTGCTTATAGTACCAAACGTTTTAAATTATATAGGCGTATCATGTCTTTATTTTTCAATCCCGCTCAATTTTTACATGTACAAAATATACAATGTAGTGCCTATTTGATGGCTAATCGTGATTATCTCTACCCCAATAATGAATCCATGTTAAAAAAGATTATTGAAAGAATGAAAGCATCTTATCCTGACGAAATTGAGGAAGATGGTTTTTAGAAAAGATGAGTAAATCGAAATTGATTAAATTGAAGGCGGCATAAGACCCCCTCAGTATTAGGCTATTTGAGATAATAAAAAATCGGTGCAATTGTGGTTGCGCCGATTTTTTTTTTATAACCTGTTTAGTTTTAAGGGAAACCTATTTCCAACACTGTTTTAAATAGTGTGTTTTGAAGAAAGACTCAGTTCCTTTGGATCGTTTTTACGAACTCCCCACTCTAGCAGGTTTTAGAACATAAAGTGTCGGTTGAAATTTATGTCGGACTTCAAATTAATAAATTGTAAAATACTATTTTTTCTTTTATATTTGCTTTATCATTTGCATATACTTTAAAGCA
>JANLRG010000140.1:0-1144 GCA_031361545.1 Bacteroidota bacterium | reverse complement strand
CTCGCCCCCCCTGCCCCCCAAAAGGGGGAGTTTGCAAAGTGGGTCAATTCAAGCTTTGGGAGGACCGATTTAAAGCTTGGGAATCTTCAAAGTATTTATTCTGTTTTTACTCAAAACCTCAAAGACTATCATTATTTCTTAGAAAAGAATGGTGTTTTACAGAAAATACAATATCTCACTCGACAAATAGAATCTCTTAAACAACTGAATATCAATCTTTTAAAGCAAAAAGACATTCAAGCCAAAGAGTTTGAGCTAACAGAAAAGGAATTTACCCGTCAAAAACGGCTGCATACTGAGGGGGTCATTTCAGATAGCGAATTAGAAAAATTCAATGCCCTGTATCTCCAACAAAAACGCCAAATAGAAGCCAACGATGCCGCATTTATCAACAACGATATGCAAATCGGACAGCATGAAGCCCAAATAAATGACCTCAGTCAAAACAAAGGCGATAATCAAAACACCAAAGAACTCACCGTTTCGGAAGATATGCGCCGCCTCAAAGCCGCCATTGAAGAATGGAAACAACTGTACTTAGTCATCGCCCCCATCAGCGGCACGATAACCTTATCCAAAATATGGAGTCCACAACAAAGTATCGGCGCAGGTGAAGAAGTTTTAGCCGTTGTACCCAGCCTTGCAACACAAATTGTTTGCAAAGCGATATTGCCGATAAATCAATCAGGCAAAGTAAAAATCGGCTTAACTGCCAACATCCGAATAGATGCTTTTCCGTATCAGCAATACGGCATACTGAGGGGGTCGGTACAAAACATCGCCCTCATTGCTCAAAAAGAAGATTACCAATTAGACATCACCATCCCCACTGATTTGATAACCAGCTATGGCAAAACCCTCACATTTCGCCCCGAAATGCCAGGCACCGCGCATATTATCACGGAAGATAGACGGGTAGTAGAAAGGATATTGGATAGGTTTAGGGATTTGTTGAGGAATAGATAGTGAAGGTTTAATATACACAATGAATGCTTTTATGCCTTGAAATTTCTCAGTTCAGAGAGCTTTTGAATTTCCTTCTGACAAGTTGTAATCAATGCTTTACAGAAAAAGCCAAACCAAAACAGGTTAGAGTTAAAGCTTTACAGAAAAAGTCAAACCTAAACAGATTAGAGTTAAAGCT
>JANLRG010000139.1:0-1840 GCA_031361545.1 Bacteroidota bacterium | reverse complement strand
GACAGTTCTTTAGCCAAATTTTTCATCACCCACGAAAACAGATAACTGGCTGACCACATCGCGCGGGTACTCCGAGTAGCTTGCAGTGTGCGGTCGAATGGACCAATGGTGAGGGCGAGGTAGTGGGTCATAGTTTATTTTATCTTTTGGTCAAGCTTCTGAAAACTTGTTTTATGATTTCAGCTTCTTTAGAATCTAAATCTCCTTCGAGATGATTGTTGATATTAAATTGTGTCACAAGAAAATTAAAATAGTCATCTAAAGAAAATGTAGTGGGCGTTGAAATAGGAAGCCTCTTATTAATTAAAAAATGCTTGTTTGTGAATAGATTGTTGTTATTTAATCGGATGTAAACTTTACATGAATCGTTAACGATGCTACTTGTTTTGATAACAGGTTTAAAAAATATAGGCGATGCCCATCGCTCTATTGCATCTTTGTTTTTTTCAATCCAATTGCCGTGTGCATCTTGTATCGCTTCTTTTTTAGAAATAGTTGCTTTATAAGAGTGCCAAGATTCATCTGGTGAAAATCCAAGTAAATCACGTACCAAGTGAAAACTTGGATTGCTATAATGAAGGGCTTCGCTTTCATGTCTATCGCTTTTTTGAGTTGTTAAACCTTTATAGTCCAATGAGCCGTCTCTTTTTAACTTATCATTGAGAAAAAAAGTCTTTTTGATTTCTTTCTTTTCCCATTGAATATTTTTACTTTGAAAGTATAGAAACAAAGCAGATTTAGCATATAAATCAGGGCTATTTTTCAGATTAATACCTGCTCTCAAAACACGATAAAATAAGTCAATATGCTTGAAAATATACTCAAACCGACTTCTATGATTCGTCTCATTGGGTAGTTCAAGGATTTCAAACACATGGGTATATCCTGTAAGTGGAAAAGGAACATTATTGATTAAAAACGAGCCAAAACCTTTGCCACTTCTGCTGCCAAAATTATGTTGTGCAAAAAAAGCTCTCAATGGTACATTTTCTACTTCTTTCACTTTTTCACTTAATTTATCAATAAGGTCAGTGTGATATGAATGAATCGTGCATTGAATCAGTTTGTTGTATTCAAAGTTTTTCAAAGTTTCAGGCTCATTATAGTTCTTACCCATATTGGCAAAATAGGCAGGGTAAGTGCCTGTTTTTGTTTTATTTAGGTCTCTTTCATTTTGCAAGAAGTTCGTTCTTGTTCTTTCGTTTTCATATTTCGGTTGTTCGATATAATCCGTCCATTCGTCACTACGAAGTAAGGTAAATTTAATTTTATAATCCAAAGCATGCCCATTTTTTCCATCCCCTATAAACCAGTCTTTCGGTACTTTGTCAATACCGCCCATACGCTCAATCAGAAACCTATCCAACTTAGGCTTGACCTCTGTGGCACGCAGCGTTGCACCGTCTTGATGATGTTGAAAATGGATAATGGGCGTATGTTGTCGCAAGGAAAAGGTTAGCTCAAATGGATTTGTTGACATAGGGTATGCTTGTTTATTTTGGTTAAAAAGATTTTAGACAACAATAGTATGTAAAATAATTTCACTTACAAAATTTTAGATTGATTTTTTCATGTGATTGAGAATTATTTATATTTTTATATCACGAATTCCATTTCACTCATCAAAACCCAGAACCACATGCCCAAACTGCCCATTTTACGCCACCGAAAAAAAGTTTTTACGGACATCCAAACCCTCGATGTGTTGGCGACAATACTCGAAACGCCGCGCCACATTGTCGAGCTGAATGCGGCGACCCCTCAGTATAATGTGTTCACTGTGCCGAAAAAGAACGGCGAACGGCGGCTGATTGAAAACCCAATTGCACCGCTTAAAGCC
>JANLRG010000133.1:0-1112 GCA_031361545.1 Bacteroidota bacterium | reverse complement strand
AGGATAGGCTTGTTGCAGTTGCTTTGCCATTGATTCGAGGTCATTATTGATTATAGTATTGATAAATACTATGGACGTTTCCAATTTTCTTCTATTTTCAAAAGCAATACCGGTTGATTCATCCGTAGAACGCAGATAATTATCAATTAAATCTTCAGTTTCAGATGAATTATTTTTCAAATGAAAGAGCAACGGCTCTACATCATTGGTTAAAAAAGCATTCAATTTGTTCTCTTCTCCCGAATTGATAAACGCTGAGAATGTATCTAACCATTTGCGGCATTCAAAAAGCAATTCGTTCAGTAAATCCAACTTGATTTTTTTTTCTAAGCCTACTAAAGTTTGCTCTAATAAAGTCAATTGCACTTGAAAATCCTTTTGCAAAGCGGCATTTCTTTCGATGGTAGAATTGCGAATATCAATAGCGCCATATAAGGGATAAACATGCTCAAAAAATATGCGTTGCAAGTCTGGTTGGGTCTTTTGGCATGATCTGTCTTTGACATATAGCCAAGCCACTTCATTAAATTTCCATTGCACGGAGGGTTGCAGCGAGGTAAAGTTCTCCTTGATAATGCTTTCAATCTGCGCTTCAAATTCACTCACATTGTTTTGAAACATTTGCCCAATTTGAGGCAATATGACATCTAATTTCGATAAAATATCTTTATTCAAAGCATCTTTTTTATGAGAGTAGACTTCGAGCGCGCCTGTCAATTTATTATTGCTAAACACAGGTAACAAGGCAAATGAAATAATGCCTTTATTTTTCAACCATTTGAGAAAGATTTGTTCTGTTCCATTTTGCATTGTAATATCGTCAAAAAAAAGAAGACATGGATCTTTAAAATAATTGACAGCACTTTCCTGATAGGTTTCTTCCTCTGCGCCATCCTCTTTCAATGTCCTTATAAAGATGCTGTGGCTGGCAATACCTTCATTAAAAACAAATTTTTTGTTGATATTCAAAAAGGGTAACAAGCCAAATTCAACATCATGGCTTTGAAGCATCGTTTTTAAGGATTGCAGAATATCATCATAAAGCGCTTCTAAATTGTGTATATCCCTATTTGAAAGCAAGGTTTTTATATGATTGACAACATAATCCGTCG
>JANLRG010000109.1:0-1132 GCA_031361545.1 Bacteroidota bacterium | reverse complement strand
CAAGGCAATCATAATTAGGTGGTACATGAATAAGTTGTACGACTATTTGAAATTTATGATTGTTAATAGAGGTCATTAAAAATTTTACTCATGATTTTTTCACTCAAATTAAGATTGCCCATTCTGATATTTTCAACCATCGTGTTTTATGCCAATGGTTTAATGAGCCAATCCAATGATACTACGCGTACTCGCTTGTATCTGATAGGCGATACGGGTAAAAAAGCCATTATTTCTAAGAATTATGCCCGTTTTGGGCAAGCTATCAGTTCTGATACGCTGAGTTGCGTTCTTTTTTTAGGAGATAATGTCTATCCAAAAGGCATTCGCCCCGAGGGTGATAAGCACCATGATGAAGACGTTTTGAAGATGAAAATTCAATTAAATCTTCTAAAAAATCATCGTGGACAAGCGTATATGATTCCTGGCAATCACGATTGGCAAATGGGTAAAATGCATGGTTTGGAATATATTGAAAGGGAAAGCAACTTGGTCAATCAATATATGCGTGATTCGTTGAAGCAATATAATGCTGAGCAAGCGCATTATTTTCAATATGCAGGGCTGCCCGGTCCTGAGAAAATTGAGTTGGATGGCATCACGTTATTAGTGATAGATACTAATTGGTGGGTGCATCAACAATTGTTTCACCGGGTCAAACTTATAGATAATTCTAAGAGCAAAACGGAGGCTTTGTTTTTTGAAAAATTAGATGCTTATTTGAAAGAAGCAGAGGGGAAAGGGCAAAAAATTGCCATTGTTTCGCATCATCCCTTGTATTTAACAGGTGCCAACTCTACCAAAATGCAACCCATTCGGTTTTTAATCAACTATACGCCTTTCGCCATTTTTGGTGTTGCAGGCTTGTATCGGGCTGCGAGGGGCATGTCGCCACAGCCTTCTTACAAACGAATGGTTAAAAAATTTGAAAAACATGTCGCCCCATATAAACATATCACATGGATTTCAGGGCATGACCACGATCAACAAATCATCATCAAAAACATAAAATTCAAGATGATATCAAAAACAGAATCTAAATATCGCCCAACATAAGAAGGAGTGTTTTTCAGTCTTGCAAGCTCACCATCAGCGGCGTCAATTGCGGATTTCAATACAATAAAAAAGCCTG
>JANLRG010000075.1:0-2082 GCA_031361545.1 Bacteroidota bacterium | reverse complement strand
CTTTGAATCAATTGCTTTATAAGGTGTCAAATCAGCTTTTGCTGTAAAACTCCGCCACATAGGCGTAGCAGCCGCATCGTACTGACTCATGGGCGGAATGCCTAATATGAGTTCAATCGTTCGCAACATACCACTCGTAGAATACATGGTATTATCATGAAAATGGCGGCGCGTATAAGGGCTAATCACATAAGCCGTAGAGCGATGTGCATCCACATGGTCAGAGCCATTTTGAGCATCATCTTCCAAGATAAAAACAGCCGATTCTTTCCAAATAGGGCTGTTTGATAGGTGCTCGATAAAGCGACCAACCGCCAAATCATTGTCTGCTATCGCTGCTTCGGGCGTAAATGCCCCTTTTTTCAAACCCGAAGTATGGTCATTCCCAAATCGAACCGTGTTGAAATGTGGTAATTGATTCAGTTTTAAAAGTGAATCAAAATCCTGTTCCCACATAGACTCTCGCTTCACATCTTGAAATGCCAAATCAAAGTCCGGATAGCCTTTGCAAAAATGCCCATCCAGCGTGGCATAATTGGCTTCATTTTCACCAGCAAATTCGCCATAAGTGCGGAAACTGATATTTGCTCGCTTGCAATGATCCCAAATAAAACCGCCTTTCGGAAATGCAATCATCCGTTGCCCTTCAAAATCGTAATTACCGCCGCGCCCACCATAACTTGTGGGCCAAGTCTTTTCAACAAAATCGTTGGCATACGCCGCCATTGACCAATTATGCCCATCGGCTGACACTTCCGCATCCACATAAAAATTATCAAGCAAAACAAATTCTCTTGCAAGAGTATGTTGGTTAGGCGTAATTTTTTCGGGAAATAGGCAAATTGAGGCATCGCCATTGCCTTCTTTCATGTCGCCAAGGATTTGATCGTACGTCCTATTTTCTTTGATGATATAAAAGACATATTTGATGGGCGACGCATCACCCACGCGCATCGGAATCGGATTGCCCGCCTCCCCCTCAGTAATCAGCTCTTTTTGCTTAGAATATGGCGTATTTTCGTAGGTTAACTTGGAATATGCAGCCATTGTTTTATCATCGGGCATATCAATAATGCTTAAAGTACCGTAAAAAAGCGAACCAATGTATTGCCCTGCTCTATTATCGCTCGATTTTTTATTGGGCTGCGGACCCTTTGGATTCGCCATAGATGACATGCCTTTACCATTCGCCACATATATTTTATTACCTATCACACGCACCGAGGTCGGATACCAACCCGTTGGGATAAAGCCTTTAGAGCGGCTTGCACCCAATTTTGTTACATCAAAAACAGCCAAGCAATTATTATCTGCATTGGCAATAAATAAAGTTTTCTCATCATCCGAAAGAGCTAAACCATCCGTCGTAGAGCCATTGGGGGCGTTGGGATAAAGGGCTGCATTGAGCACTTCAAGCACTTTTTGATTTCTTAGATCAATTATAGACACTGAATTATCCAGCGAATTAGCAACAAAAAGGACGTCACCTTTTTTATTCAATATCATCTCGTTGGGATGATCACCTACTGCTATTTCTGCTTTTTTATTGAAATTATTTAAGTCAAAAACGGCTACTTTCTTTAATCCCCAAAGCGAAACATATATTTCATTCAAATTTTTATTTACAACTACTGAAAACGGCTCCGTACTGAGGGGTATCTTTTTCTCTATTTTCAGTGTCAGAGAATTGCAGATATAAAGCATCGAATCCTCTTTTGTCACCACAAAAACTTGATTGCCTGAAACAGCTATGCCGGCAGGGCAAATTTTGGCTTTTCCCCAAGGCTCACCGAGTTTTATTACCGTATCGTGTTGGGTTTTTCCTTTATCATTTTTCAGAATCACCACAGTATTGTCATTACCGCCCGAAACAAAAAGCTGCTTTTCATCTTCACTAAAAGCCAAGCCATACCATGATTTAGCAATAGGTTCATTTGAAAGTTGCTTTTCATTTTTTACATCAAAAACTTGAACGCTTTGCTTAGAAACGCCATTATTCGTAACGGCTATTAATTGTTTAGATGGAGATACTACTAAATTTAAAGGCAAATCATCCAATGGTAAACTCTTACCAGCAGGCGT
>JANLRG010000052.1:0-1404 GCA_031361545.1 Bacteroidota bacterium | reverse complement strand
ACAAATCTATTGCAAACTATGCAAATTGATCACCGACACTTTCACCGGACCGATCTGTCCGGAGTAATCTTGTGCGCTGCTAAATAAATAATCTTCCGGACGAGAAACTAAACCCGCTTCGACCGGATTGTTATGAATGTATTGAATCTTTGAAAATGTAAACTTCGGACTATACACTTCTTCTGCGTGATTGTTGTATTGCCAAACTTGATGCATTGATTTTTTCTTTTGCCTTGCTCCGCCGTCTTTAAAAATGTCCAGCATCCAATCCTTTCGACTCTCGGTGGTAGTCTTGAAATCTTTGATCAACATAGAAGAGGTGAACTTTTTAAAATCGCGAACAATATTACTTAGGTCAAAATTCCTTGCTCTTGCAATCACGTGCAAATGGCTCGACATAATTACATAGGCAAAAATTTCCAGTCCTTTTTTGTCAACACAATAATTTAAACTATCGCAGATGATTTGTTTGTGCTCTCTTCGCATCAAAGCATCGACCCACTCAACGGCGGTCATGGTTAGAAAATAAGCGGCTTCTTGTTTATGGATTTGATAGGCATAGGGCATTCGACAAATGTAAGATCGAAGTCTCCTTACCGACAACTAATAAAAGAAGGATAATTTAAACTGAGGGTTCTATTGAAATATTTTTTATTTTCGTTTAAAGAATGAAAATTTGTTTCAATGAAAAGACTGTGTCGCCAATTCCCGGCGGAATCTCGCTACTGCACAAGTAAGGAGAGTGCGGAAGTATTGACGCTAAAGATTCCGCCGAGCGGGTTCTCTCAACTTGAGGTCGCATACAATAAATTTATATACGCATCAAATTCTCTCAATAGCATTGCAATCGATGTTACATCAAGTTCAACACCGACATTATTTCCTTCTGCAAATATCAATGTACCTTCCAGTTCATTTTTAGACAATGGAATGTCTCCACGTTTTTACACCTTACCTGATCAAATAGATTTTGAAACTATAGACCCTTTTATTCGGAGCGCATGTTTGCCAATTGACTTGTTTATCAGAGACAATGATGTCATGCCGAATAATTTTGATACTGGTGAAGAGCCAAACCAAGATCAAGGAGAAATGTGGGTAAGCAAAGATATTTACGTTCATCAAACAAATTCAAATCCAAATGCTCAAATAGATGAACCAATATTACCGAACTCGACTGCTTATGTGTATGTATTAATTCACAATCGTGGTTGTCAGACCTATACAAGTGATGTAATTCAAGACAAGTTGCATTTATATTGGTCTAAAGCTTCAACAGCACTGGAGTGGCCAGACTACTGGCAGATTTCAGGAGGACAAACCGTATGTTCCGGGTCAATTGCAGGAAGAGAATTAATCACCTCTCCTAAAAATTTACCTGCTGTGACGGACTTACTCATCGCC
>JANLRG010000891.1:0-5550 GCA_031361545.1 Bacteroidota bacterium | reverse complement strand
TTCTTCATTCTAATAATCATTTCATTTTTATTTGAAACAAGAAACAAGAATGAAGAACGAGCCACATGAATAACAACCAGCCATCCTTTAGTGTCTTGTAAGTAAATAGAGAAAAATAAATGGAGGATGGAAAATGGAAAATTCAGAATTGAAAATGGAGAATGGTGAATTATTACTTAACGTACTTGGGTCTTGGTCAAATTGGAATGATCGATTTAAATAATCAATTATTCAGATCCAACTATCAAACCTGTTTATTAATATCATTCTTCCTTTTCATGCGTCAATTCCGAATTTTATTGTGAAAAGAATGAATATCAACTTTCACACATCAAATGCCATTTGTCAACTATCTTTCCGATATTTACCATTCTAATAATTCCAATAATTCTTACAATGAAACGTATACTGAATTACTTTTTACAAGGCTGCCTATTTGTAGTTCCTATTGTTGTTACACTCTGGGTACTTTTAAAAACAATTTTTTGGATTGACAACCTTCTCCCTTTTCAAATTCCAATCAAGGTACCTGGAATTGACATGTTAGAAATTCCGGGATTAGGGCTTTTGTCAATATTTGTCTCTATCGCTTTTGTGGGATTCGTCAGCGCCAACTACATCCGAAATCCATTGTTCAATTATGCTGAGAAAGCAATTAATAAAGCTCCTCTTGTCAAACTGATTTATTCTTCAGTGAAAGATTTGGTGGAAGCTTTTGTAGGTGAGAAAAAAAGATTTAACACTCCTGTTTTAGTTCGCTTAGAAAAAGATTCAGAGATAAATAGAATCGGATTCATCACTCAAGAAAATCTATCTGAAATCGGGCTTGAAAAAGAAATGGTCGCGGTCTATCTCCCATTCTCTTATAGTTTTGCTGGTGAATTAATTATTTTACCACGAGAAAATATTCGTCCGATCAATGCATCGGGAACAGATATGATGAAATTTATTATAAGTGGTGGTGTCACCGAAATAAAAGAATAATCAATTTTTTATGAGTGAACACAGACGTATTTTCAAGCAAGACGAGTTCAAAGAACTTGGTTTCGGAAACAAGGTCGTTGAATCGAATCAACGTCTGATGAACAAAGATGGTAGCAGCAATGTCAAGCGCGGCGGACTTCCATTTTACGAAACCACGAGTACATTTCATTTACTCATTACAATGAAATGGTTTAAATTTATTTTGCTCGTTCTTACTTCTTACATTGTTGTCAATTTTATTTTTGCTTGCACCTATTTTTTTATCGATCCTAATCATATAGGTGGAATGATTTATTCATCTACGTGGGGGAAATTTAAAGAAATATTTTTCTTCAGTGCTCAATCATTAACGACGGTTGGTTATGGCCGTCTGAATCCAACCAGTTCATTCAATAGTTCCATTGCTGCTATTGAATCACTCATGGGATTATTAGGATTTGCTTTGGCGACTGGATTATTATATGGACGTTTCTCTCGTCCTGTTGCAAGAATATTATTTAGCAAAACAGCAGTCATTGCTCCTTACAAAGGCTTCACAGCTTTCATGATTCGTATTGCCAACAAAAACAAAAGTGAATTATTAGACCCGGAAGCTACTATTGTTATGTCTTACGTTAGCAATGAAACTGGAGTCGGCATTCGTAAGTTCTCAAATTTAAAATTAGAATTAACCCATGTAACATTGCTAACAATGTCATGGACCATCGTACATCCCATCGATGAAGAAAGTCCATTGTATGGTTGGACTGCCGAAGATTATCTAAAAAATCAAGTTGAATTTTTAGTACTCCTACGCGCGTATGAAGAAACATTTGCACAAACAGTTCACGCTCGATCTTCTTATCAGGGTGAAGAAGTTGCTTTTGGAGCTAAATTTATTTCAATCATAAAACCTGGTGAAAATAATTCTGTTACTGTAGAATTAAATAACATTAGTAATATTGAAATGGTTCCTTTGTACGAGGAAATAAAGTATGCTGAAGAAATAAAATAATTTAATCTATTTTGAATTCGAAAATAAAATCTGTCATTAAATATGTTTTACTTTTAGGAGTAGGAACAGCTCTGCTTTGGTTAGCATTTCGAAAAGTAGATATCGGAAAAACTCTTGATGAGATTAAACATGCCAATTTATTCTGGCTTTCATTATCAATCCTTGCCGGACTTATTGCATTTACAAGTCGAGCAATACGGTGGAATTTATTAATCGAGCCACTCGGATATAAACCCAAACTCGACAATACACTAGCTGCATTAATGATTGGTTACTTGGCAAATTTAGCAGTGCCTAGATTAGGTGAAATATCTAGATGCGGAACATTGAGTCAGACCGATAATATTCCAGTCGAGAAACTATTTGGAACCGTCATTTTTGAAAGGATCATCGATGTAATTTCACTTTTGATTTGTATGCTCTTAGTCGCTATTTTAGAATACGAGAGATTAGGAAATTTTCTCAGTCAAAATATTTTTGATCCGGTGAAAGAAAAGCTCAACTCAATCATTGCTTCACCAATTCTAATAACTGTTGTTCTTTTATTTTTTTTCGCACTATTTTTCTTTTTGTTCAAGAGTAAAAAAAGCAAAGGAATACTCGCTAAGGCTAAAGAAATTTTCAAAGGTATTGCTGCTGGCCTTGTTTCAGTTCGAAATTTAAAAAAACCCTTTCAATTTGTTTTTCATTCAGTGCTGATATGGTTTATGTATTTCTTGATGTCATACCTCTGTTTTTTTGCACTTCCTGCAACGTCACAATTAAGTTGGCATGCAGGTTTGTTTATTTTAGTTGTTGGCGGAATGGGAATGAGTGCGCCAGTGCAAGGAGGAATTGGTGCATACCATTTATTGGTGTCAAGTGGATTACTCTTATATGGTATCGCTTATGAGCATGGAATTGCATTTGCTACCTTGATGCATACTTCACAAACAGTAGTCGTTCTACTATTCGGCGGATTAGCATTTTTATATTTATTTTTGAAAAAACGAAATGGAAAAACAATCGAACCTTGACATTATCAAAAAAAAGATTTTAGATAAAAATGCATTAGAACATCAACTAACGCGCTGGCGGTTTCTTGGAAAAAAGATAGTTTTTACAAATGGATGCTTCGACATTCTACATTTAGGTCATGTTGACTACCTTTCAAAAGCGGCAGATTTAGGTAATATTTTAATCGTTGGAGTCAATTCTGACGCTTCTACAAAGGCTTTAAAGGGATCAGGCCGACCTATCAATGATGAAATACAGAGAACTATTTTGCTGGCTTCTCTTCATTTTACAGACGGAATCGTACTTTTTGACGAGTCAACACCACTGGAATTAATCAAAATGATACGACCTGACCTATTAGTGAAAGGTTCTGACTATAATTTAAGCAACATCGTTGGAGCGGATGTCGTTCAATCATACAACGGCTCGGTACAAACAATTGACTTTATCCCCGGCTATTCGACGACAATGATCGAAGAACGGATACAATCAAATCTAAAAAAGTAAATCATATAGATTTAACTGTTATATTTACATTAAAGAAAAAGAAATGAAGACATTTCGACTCCTACTCTCTTGGGTTCTGTTGCTTAGTTTTGTATCACTGCTTTCTTGTGGCAAGGAAGAATATTTTAAATCAGAAGCTGCAGTAAAAAAACAATTAAAAGGAACATGGAATTTAATTCCTATCCCTCGTACAAATCCTGAACAAAATTGGTCTTTCTCAGATGATAAATTAAATCGAATAGAAAGTAGTGTTGATCACATTGGAGATTTCAGTGTTTCCACTAAAATTAACTCAGCCTCTGTTAAGCTTCAAAACTTTTCTCAAGTATCCGGACAAAGAGATTATAATGGAACATGGGACATCGTAAGATTAGATGCAGACTTCTTAATCATCGCAACCGATAAAGATGGATCAACAGGACTAACAGAATTAGAATTTCAGAAACAGAAATAACAATTCTAAACGAAACAATTTTCTTTCGTTTAATAAAATATAAAAAGCCAACAACATCACACGTTGTTGGCTTTTTTATTTTAATTTCACCCTTCGAAATCTATTGAAGTGGCCAAAGTTAAAACATCTTTTTTTTGTCAGAATTGTGGAGCTCAAACTCCTAAATGGGTTGGTAAATGTCCATCGTGTGCAGAGTGGAATACTTTTGTTGAAGAAGTTATTCAGAAAACAGATGACGCTCCAGCTTGGAAAAAAAATGATGGAAATAAAAAAGCGGTTGCACAGGCTCACCGACTTTCAGATGTAACAATTAAGAATGAGCACAGAATCACTTTGCCGGATCAAGAGCTAGATCGAGTTCTCGGTGGAGGAATGGTTCCCGGTTCATTAATTTTAATGGGCGGTGAACCAGGAATTGGGAAATCTACTTTGCTCCTTCAAATCGCATTGTCTTTAAAGAAACAATCTGTTTTGTATGTAAGCGGAGAAGAAAGCGAACAGCAGATAAAAATGCGTGCCGATCGATTAAAGATGTCGAGTGATTCATTTTTTATTTTGACAGAAACATCCCTCGATAATATTTTCAGACAAGTATCGAACATGCAACCACAACTTATTATTGTTGATTCTATACAAACAATGTTTAGTAGCAAAATAGAATCGTCTCCAGGCAGTGTCTCTCAAATAAGAGAATGTGCAGGTGAGTTTTTGAGATATGCGAAAGAAAGTTCGGTGCCAGTTATATTGATTGGTCACATTACTAAAGATGGAACTATTGCTGGTCCAAAAATTTTAGAACACATGGTCGATACGGTCCTTCAATTTGAAGGCGATCGAAATCATGTATATCGAATTTTGCGAGCGAATAAAAATCGATTTGGATCAACAGCAGAAATCGGCATTTATGAAATGCAAGGATCAGGCTTAAGAGAAGTAACCAATCCCAGTGAAGTACTGATTGCTCAACGAGAAGAAAGTTTGTCTGGTGTTGCCATCGCAGCTACCATGGAAGGAATTCGTCCACTCTTAATAGAAACTCAAGCCTTAGTTAGTTCGGCAGTTTATGGAACGCCCCAACGATCGTCGACAGGTTTTGATTTGCGACGACTCAGTATGTTATTGGCAGTATTAGAAAAAAGATGCGGTTTTAAATTGGGTGCCAAAGATGTATTCTTAAATATAGCAGGAGGAATAAAAGTTGAAGACCCAGCAATTGATTTAGCGGTGATCTGTTCTATATTATCTTCAAGCGAAGACATCGCTATTTCACCGAGAATTACTTTCTCTGCCGAAGTTGGGCTGAGTGGCGAAATTCGTCCAGTTACTCGCATAGAGCAAAGAATAAGTGAAGCAGAAAAAATGGGTTTCGAGGAAATACTAATCAGCAAGTATAACTTGAAAGGTCTCGACAAAAATCGCTACAAAGGAATTAAGATTATTTCCGTATCAAAAGTTGAAGAAGTTTTTAGACATCTTTTTGCATAATAAAAAATGTAATGGTTACTAAATTAAAATTAAAACTCACCAATAAATAATTTTTATTATATAAACTGTATCACCATACATTTTCAAACTAAATTCATTTTCCATTCTCAATCCTCCATCCTCCATCCTC
>JANLRG010000825.1:0-1987 GCA_031361545.1 Bacteroidota bacterium | reverse complement strand
CAAGAATTTCTTGTTTGGTAAAAGCATCCCATACAAGTGAAAGGTCGGCAGCAAATTCTCTGTTGAAGAATACCGTTTTTGTCGTTTTGTCAACGGTAAAATCAAATAGCGAATCATTTTTCATTTTTTCTGTTTTTTAATTGTTGATAATACTATGTCAAGTTGATTAAATCGAGTTTCCCAAATTTTCCTGAATTGGGCTAACCAATTGTCCATTTCTTTCATTTTTTCAATATCAAGGGAATAGTAAATTTCTCTTCCTTGTTGTTCTTGCTTCACTAATTGGCACTCTGTCAAAATCCGAAGGTGTTTTGAAACCGCTTGTCGGGTTGTGTTGAAGTTTTCGGCAATAGTATTCGGTGTCATTGCCTGTAACGCAATTAAGGCGATGATAGCCCGTCTTGTTGGGTCGGCAATAGCCTGAAAAATATCTCTTCTCATTTTGTCTTAAAATTCATTTATGAAACTAATCAGTTGCAAATATATGTGCAACTTTTCGGTTTCGCAATTTTTTTATAATTATTTTTCTTTTGCCTTAAATTTTTGTTTGAAATGTCTGATTGTAGAGTGGTGCTTTACAATGACGCCTAACGTGCGGCGGCTTTGCGAAGTTAAAAAAAAGAATTGAGCGGAGCGATATGGGATTGTTTTGACCCCCTCAGTATCAGATGATTTTTGTGGTCAAAGAGACCACAGAATAGACACACGCATTTAGAGACTGCCGTGGGAGCGAGTCCGTTTTTCATGGGGAGTTGTGTGGATTGTTTAAGGGAAATCCTGCACCAGCGGGGATATTATCTCGACTGTCGGAATCCCTATTGATTCTGGTTGGCGATTATTTTCCCTTGACTTTGACAAAATTGAAATAATCAAAATTAAAATTACCCTGTTTAGCAATTTCAAGTTTCAAAATCCGCTTTCCTTTTTTGAGATGAATCACGGCTAAGGAATCAACATAATTCCAATGATGCCAGTTACGCCAAGCAATTGGTTCTTTTTCGTTAAATGTACTGGGTATTTCCATCAATGCCGAAGCATCTGCATTCTCCACAACAAAACGGACAGAACCGCCCCGATTTGAGGTGTACATCGCACCAATTTTATAATTCCCCGTCTCTAAAACATCAACTGTATAGGCAATCCATTCACCTGATTCAGTCCAACCCAAATACAATTGGTCAATTTTAGGTTGAACGATATTGTAAATCGAATTATCTATACTGTCGTGATATTTTGTAAAAGAAATATCAACCGCTTCATCTTTCCTAAATTGAGCATAATAACCCGCACCTTTATTCAAATCACCGCTGCCACTGTTTTTATTATCCACATCATGATAAGCCACACCTTCACCACCTACATCATAGAATTCACATTCTAACTTGCCTGGTATTTTTTGTTCAGAAAGAGCCTTAACCGTATCGCGATAGGGTTTTCCCGCATATTTCGAGGACTTTGTTTTATTGGCAAGCGTCGTGGTTTTGGTATCGCAGCCTATGATTGCTAAAAGGGCGAGAAGGGATAGAAATAGGTTTTTCATAAACAGTTTTTTTTACAAAGCTACTTAAAAACAATAAACCTTTCAAACACTTTTTTGAAAGGTTTATTGCGTTGTGGTCAAAAAGACCACAGAATAGACACTCGCAGTCAGAGACTGCCGCGTAAGCAATCCCGTTTTTCATCGGTTGTTTTGTGGGTTGTTTAAGATAAACCCGGCACCAGAGGGAAAGAGGCTCACAACGCAATGCGATGTGAGCCTCTCTGAGTGAATGATATGACTATTGAAAAAAAGGTGTTTTTAAAAATTTATGGTCGCAGCTAAATCTGAAGCTTCACTATTCGCTTCATTGATTTTCATTGTCGCTAAGTCAGGCGTATAATCCAAAGGTTGTGCATTGATAAAAGAGACATCAGTGATGCCGGCAAACCCAAAAATTGCCCTTAAATAAGATTCTTGAAAATCCATAGCATTCATAGGAGTGCCGAC
>JANLRG010000746.1:0-1076 GCA_031361545.1 Bacteroidota bacterium | reverse complement strand
CTGAAAATGATTCAAATACTGAGGGGGATATGATTTTACTAAAAACGGATTTTTATCTTAAAAGATTTTCCAAAATTAATTTAAAAGACAATATGGAGGAAAAAAATTTCTATTCTACGTGGTCTCATACACGTAGAATGGCAAAATTCATCACGTTTTCCGATGTTTCTTCTTCGCAGCCGGAAAAAGGATATTATTCAAAATAAGGCGATAACCGGGCGAATTCGGATGCAAGCTCAAATCCGTCACAGGGTCATCGACAGAATGTTGATAATCTTCAGGGTCATGACCGCCATAGAAGGTGAAAAATCCTTGCCCCAACACGCCATGCAGATACCGCACTTCGTTGTAAGGCTTTGTTTCACCGAGGACAATCACATCCGATTTGAGGTATTGCTTTTTGAAAGCAGTGGTTTGACCCATAAAACCTTTGACCATGTGCGTATGATTTTGAGTGAGCATGGTGGGTACAGGATCCCATTTGGCAGAGAAATCAAAGAGCGTGAAATAGTCCGTTTCAGGACTTGAAGGGCGATTCATGTAATTATCGATGCTTGAAAATTCATACACATAAGGGTCTTTTATCAATTGAAAGTCCTTGAAAGCAAATGTTTTAGTGAAATCCAACTTCTCTTGAGCATTCGGGTCGGCAGCATCACCATCATACATGGCTGCGCAAATATCGACGCCCTCAGCCGCGAGGGCAATGTCGTAACTATCAGTAGCTGAACACATGGCAAACATGAAACCACCGCCAGCAACAAATTCTTTAATTTTTTTAGCAACAGCCAATTTGCATTGTGATACTTTCGCAAAACCGAGTGCATGAGCCAAATCTTCCGCTTTGCGCTGATTGTCGCGATACCATGATGTAGTGCCATGACTGCGGTAAAAACGCCCGTATTGACCTGTAAAATCTTCATGATGTAAGTGAATCCAATCATAAAGGGCTAATTTCCCTTCAATGACATCTCTATCATAAATGGTGGTGTAGGGTATTTCGGCATAATTCAAAACCATCGTCACAGCATCATCCCAAGGTTGAACTTGCTGCCCTTTTATTGTTGTCTCGGGCG
>JANLRG010000700.1:0-1193 GCA_031361545.1 Bacteroidota bacterium | reverse complement strand
TAACCAAAGACGAAGGCTCGGTCAAAACCGCTAAAATATCGCCTTCCGCTACATAATCGCCTACGTGAACGTTGAGGGTTGATAATATGCCCGAAGCGTTGCTCACCACCGTAAGGGGTTGATTAAAAACACGGAGCGAAGTATCCATCATATTAATCTCTTTCAGGGCATCCTGTTCTTTCGTTTTAACCCTACAAAAAAGCTGTCCT
This sequence comes from Bacteroidota bacterium, assembly GCA_031361545.1. Lineage (GTDB taxonomy): Bacteria > Bacteroidota > Bacteroidia > AKYH767-A > 2013-40CM-41-45 > JADKIH01. Next base: position 984 of record JANLRG010000700.1, on the reverse strand, counting down.
TTTTGAATAAAATTGCCAACGATAAAGCCCATATCCAAAATATAACCCGTTGCATTGCTACGGATATTAGCCGTTTTTTGAAATTTTGTAGTGCCATTGAGGGTTAAAAACTCGGTGAGGAGTTGATTTTTAACGGTTGTTGTGGTCACTTCAATTGTCGCGTGTCCTTCCTCCGTTTTCTCTGCGGCGGCTTCAACGGGCTTTTTATCTTTAAAATATTTGAAAGCCCAAAAAGCCATTGCCAAAACCAAGATGCCGCCGACGATGTAAAGAAGCGGTTGAGTATATTTTTTACTTTTCATCTAATATTTTTCGTTTTTCACTTTTCGTTTTTCACTAAATTATCACCAGTTGATGTAGTTATATTGGTTAATCAGTAGCCACAACGCTGATTGGGTTTGAATTTTACTTTGATTGGTCAAAGCATAATTTTGTAGTGAAATAACATAATCCATGACGGAAACTTGCCCTAATACGATTTTTTCTTTGATTATTCTTAAAAGTATTTCCTGTGTTTTCAATTGCTCATCTATCAAAGCAAGGCTTTTTTCAATGGATTTTATTTGTTGTGTTAAATAATATAAATTGGTTTTCAATTGAGTTGAAAAAAGCGTTTTAGAGAGTTTTAAATTTTCAATTTGAAGGGCTGTTTGTTGCGCAACTTTTTCTTTTTGATGCCCATCGAAAAGGGGGATAAGCAAATGCGCTCCTGCGCTGAATCCGAAATTGTGGTATATATTTCTAATGTCGGTGCTATTCAGTCCTGCATTGCCAAATATGCTGAATTGCGGTATATATTTCAGCTCACTCACCTTTTGTTGGAAGTCAAAATTGAGGCTATCGGCGGCGTATCTTTTTTCAAAATTATAGGCTTGATCTAAGGGATTTCGCACAATATTTGGCATATCTAAAGTAAAAATGGTGGTATCTTGAGAATTGACAGCCGTGTTGAGTTGGGCAAAAGCATTTGAAATTTGAAGGCGT
>JANLRG010000693.1:0-1285 GCA_031361545.1 Bacteroidota bacterium | reverse complement strand
GAAGACATAGACCCCAATCAATTAACAGGAGTTCATTTGAAACCTGCAGAGTTAAGAGAGTGGTATGAAAACAATGACGACTTTGTTGTGATCGATATGAGAAATGATTATGAGTTTAGAGTAGGGCATTTTAAAAATTCTATCAATCCACCAATAACAAACTTTAGAGAGATTGCTGATGTGTTGCCTGATATTGTAAAAGAAAATCCGGGTATAGAAAACAAAAAAGTATTAACCGTATGTACTGGAGGTGTACGTTGTGAAAAGGCATCTGGGTATTTATTAAAAAAAGGATTTAAGGAAGTGTATCAACTCGATGGAGGAATGCATAAATATATGGAGGAGTTTCCAGGGAAGGATTTTCGAGGAGGGTTGTTTACGTTTGATAATAGGGTTGTGATGGATTTTACAAAGGATAGAGAGGTGATCGGGGTGTGTGATATGTGTAATGAAAAGACTGAGCGGTTTGATAACTGTATTAATGATGAATGTCATGTACATATGATGGTGTGTCAGGAGTGTAGGGATAATAATAAGTTCATATGGTGTTCGGATAAGTGTCGTGAGACGGGCAGGGTTGGTAAGGTGCGTTTTCGGGATATGGGTTTAGAAAATGAGGTTGCATCACCCAGGTTCAGTGACCCTAAAGAGGCTATTGCTTGGTTGAATGTTCAGTAGGATATTTAAAATAAGGCTATATTTTAATCATATGCTATCATATGCTATCATATGTTGTTAAAAACATATGATTATGATACAATAGATATATGAATGAAGAATTAAACCAAAGATTTGAAAAACGAGTTAAGCTCGACGATCAAATACTCTATAAGATATCAAAGATTGACGAGTGCAAGCTTACCTGGAAATTTTCAACAAGTATGCATCCTCAGCTCTTGGGTGGCCTTAAGCAGTCTGTAATCATCACAAGTACAGGTTCTTCGACACGTATAGAAGGTTCATCCATGACAGATCAGGATATTGCTCGCTTTCTAAAAGAAAACAAGCTCCCAAAGCCAAAAAACAGGGATGAGGAGGAAGTTGCCGGGTATGCTGATCTTATTTCAAGGGTTTTTAATAATTATGATTCTATGACTTTTTCTGAACGATATGTTTTACAATTTCACAGCATTCTTTTGCAATTTTCAGAAAAAGATATTTTACATAAAGGACAATACAAAAAGAAAGAAAATCTTGTTGTTGCGATAGATGCAGATGGCAAACAAACGAAGATATTTGAACCTACCCCAGCTTGGCTTACGAAAACAGAGATGGATAATATGTT
>JANLRG010000677.1:0-1208 GCA_031361545.1 Bacteroidota bacterium | reverse complement strand
TTGGAAGAAGTATGTGACCCAGAAGTGCCTGTTTTATCGGTACTTGATTTGGGCATTATCCGCCATGTTGAGCAGGTAAATGATAAAATAATCATTACTATCACACCCACTTATTCGGGTTGCCCTGCCATGAATACCATTGAAAAAGATATAAAAGCAGCATTATTACAAGCAGGTTTTGATAATATTGAAATAAAAACCATCCTCAGCCCGGCTTGGACAACTGATTGGCTATCTGAAAATGGTAAGCGAAAATTAGAAGCCTATGGTATTGCACCACCCGTTGAACCGACTGCCAACGTCGGTGTATTATTTGGCAAAGACCCCTCAGTATCTTGCCCTCAATGCCATTCAAAAAATACAGTCATGGTCAGCCAATTCGGTTCAACAGCTTGCAAAGCATTGTATAAATGTCAAGATTGCTTAGAGCCTTTCGATTATTTTAAATGTCTCAGATAAAAAATCGTTTATTCCAAACAATCCGTCACGATTTTCCATATCGCATCCACCCAATGTTCATGCTCGGGCTTCATGAGGCAAGAGCGCAGGCAGGTTACATATTCGGCGTCTTTTTCAATCAAAGCCCATTGCTTGGGCAATAGGCGCACAGGGTAATTAAGCAAAGCGAGGTGCAGGTTTTTATCAGCCGCCTTCTCAAATATCACTTTTGAGGCTTTACTAATGGCACTGATAGAGTCCATTTTCTGCGCCCAAATGATGATATCTATCTCCGGTTGTTTCAGAACGATGAATCGTTTATCAGCTTTTATTTTTTTAAAAAGGCGCATAGCTGCGTTATGGCTGCTGTTTATCCGCTTTGAAAACGCGCCGCCTTTTACTAACGGATATAATTTTTGCGTAGCCCACAAGCCGACAGCCGCTGCCCCTGCACGAGAGCACTCCAACGAAATCTCTCCAAGATGCAATTCGGTGCTACTAAAATAGGTATAAGGCGAATCATGCTTGTAAAACCGCCCCATTTCTGGATTTTTAAATAAAATACAGCCACAGCCATAAGGTTGCAAGCCGTGTTTGTGCGGGTCAATCACGATACTATCAGCCTCTTGCATAAGGGCGAATTTATTCATCGTTGCCTCTGATAGATTATCGGACAGTCGGAAATAACCGCCGTATGCCGCATCAATATGAATTCTGAAATCGTATTTTTGTTTCAGCGCCAGTATCTCGGGCAAGGGGTCAACCGAGCC
>JANLRG010000635.1:0-1006 GCA_031361545.1 Bacteroidota bacterium | reverse complement strand
GTTTGCGCGACCCCGAAGAGCAACGCCGTTTGGCAGTCACGGCTGATTTAGTGAGACAATTTAAAGGTGTAGATTTGCCCAAAATCCTTGAAATCGGTTGCGGCGAAGGCTATTTTAGGCAGTATTTGAATCAAGAGGATTTTTCAGAATTTCTCGGAACCGACCTTTCAGACGTGGCGATTGCTGAAGCGAAAAAGCTTTTTGAAGATGATAAAACGTATTTTATAGCCTCGGATATGCATACCTATCAACCGCCTAAACTGTATGATTTTATTATTTTCAACGAATGTGTTTATTATACGCCTGATGTAACTGCTTTGGTCAAAAGGTTTTTCCCTTATTTAAAATCCGATGGATATTTTATCATCAGTGTTCATCATAATTTTAAATGGCATCAACAAATTTGGGATAAAATAATGGTTATCACTTCAAAAATTGATGAAAAAACGGTTGTGAACAGCTACGACACCTGGGATATTCGTGTTTTGAAGCCCATGTAAAAATACCATGTTCTCCCCACATGCAGTAAAAATTACCAATAAAATCTAAAAATACTCAAGGGTCTCAAGGATGAAGTTGAGAATATACAGCCTGCCAACTTTGTACACATAAATCATTGATTGTATGCCAATCGTTTTCTGAAATCTTTTCTTTTTTATTATCTCTCAAAACCATAGCTTCTACGCGCAGACGGGCATAATCTTTAAATTTTTCAATAGGTTCACCATTATAATATAGCGGCTGTTTGAGCCAAAATCTGTTCCCAATCTGCGGTCGTATGTTGTGGCTCTCTGCGAATAATCCACCATTCTAACTCTTATTTCGACATGGTTTTGACATCAAAAGGTTGATCACTCAGGGCATTTATTTGAGCATAATATTTTTCTAAAAAGGGCAAAGCCTTCGCACAATCCTCTCTACTCTGGGCGGCGTTATTTAGCGTCCTTTAATAAGGGACAGACTTGGGAATCAGCCCAGAAGATATTGGCGAAGACTTGGCAAGGGG
>JANLRG010000073.1:0-1285 GCA_031361545.1 Bacteroidota bacterium | reverse complement strand
TCGTGAAGTCGTAGCCGATGTTTCCGACGGTGATACGCCACTTTTTACTGAGGGGTATGTTGCCAGAAGTATAAAGAGCATTTTGGAATTGGGTGGTGTCTCTCCCATTCATAGTGGTGCGGCTGACTGTAAAATTATGGGACAATCTAAAACTTTCAAGCAAGTCTGCTAATGATTCCTCTCCTTTCTTTTTAACAGGCTTTTTCACCGTTGTGCTAGTTGTATTAGTGCCATCTGAATTTTCGCTTCTCTCAAATAAGCGTCTAATTTCGCCAATACTGAGTGTTGAATTGAGGCTGAGCATAGCATTAACCAAGTTGACAAGTTTCCCATTGCTTTTGAGTGCAAACTCTTTCACTCGATTGCCTCGAGAGTCTTTACCGTAAGGGTCGAGTAAAATACTGACACTGAGAGTTGTCAATCCTTTGAAGAAATTAGTACCTGTGCCTATGGCTATTTGGCTGAATTTGAACGAATCAGCAACAAAATTATAACTACCTGCAATACTCACATTCTCCAATATTTTCACTTTTTTGAAGGTCGAATCTTTTCTACTAAAAGTTTTTGCTTCAAAAAGATTCGTCAACGAGTAGGTGAGGGCTGCTTGCGTGCCGCCCGTCGATGGCGCGCCAAATATGGCATTTTGATACAAATTATAAACCTGTCGGAAGGGATTGCGCACATCAGTCTGAATACTATCTTCATAACGGCGATAATTTGGCGAATAATTAAAGCCAATACTGGGTGTCATGGTATGCCTAATGGCTCGTAACCAACCTTTTCCAAACTGCAAGGTTCCAAAAACCCGTGTAGAAAGACTCGCACCCATTGAAATTTGAGGCACTCGATAAAAGCCATTTTTTCTAATAGTATCTACTTTTCCATATAATAAGGTGTCGTTGCGGAGTGTAAAATCTGAACTATCTACATTGTAAAGAGTATCTCTTCTAAGGAGAAAACTATCCGGATTGAATGATTTACGAAATTGTCTTAAATACCATGCTTCAGTGTAACTGACTGAAGGGGATAAATTGAAATATTTAAAAAGATTAAAATTGACATTTGAACTGAGTTCATGTTTTATTCCAAAATTTAAATTCTCTAATATTTTTTTAGTAAAAAGGGCTGAATCCTGCGTTTCCACTCGATTTTGAAGGCTTGAAGCATATTGAAGCGACACTTTTTCATACCATTTTTCATTACCGACTCGTTTGTTATTTTTAAATGGAAACAAGGTTTGCACCCTAAAATCCAAACTCGGTAAGCTGATAGTCATGAGGCGAGT
>JANLRG010000605.1:0-12136 GCA_031361545.1 Bacteroidota bacterium | reverse complement strand
GCTTCACCATTATTAGAATTAATTGCTGAATTCAAGCAAGGTTCTTATAACAATCATGAGCCAAAACGAATGCGAAAACTACTTTTAAATAAGAGTGAATTGTTAAAGATAAATTCAAAGCTTAAAGAAAAAGGAGTCACTATTATTCCAATACAACTATTTTTTAATGAAAGAAATTTTGCCAAATTAGAGATAGCTTTGGCTAGAGGTAAAAAGACTTTTGATAAAAGAGAAGATTTGAAAAAGAAGGATCAACAAAGAGAAATAGCTAAAGTAATACGATAAAAAAAATCCCGCTCTGTTTTAACAAAGCGGGATTTTTTATGAATGTTCGTTCGCTTAGAAAACGAAACCTAAACGAAGTCCAGAGTTTGGACCTACGCTGATTCCTGAAGCACTACCACCTTGAGAAATTGATGTAACTGTTACACCTCCTGAAGTCTCAGTTGTAGTTGATTTACCTAAAGAACCTGTGCTGAAACCTAATCCAACTTCCATTCCTAAGTAAATGTTGTTCACGAAATAGTAATCAGCACCTGCATTAATTCCGATTCCGAAAGATGATGACGATCCTCCATCTACTTTCTTAGAGTAGCTAGCCACGTACATAACACCATCAGAATTAGTTCCAGTTTGGCTTGAAGAACCAGTGCTGAAATTGATACCTGCTCCGATGTAAGGAGAAAGTCTCTCAGTTCCTGCAAAGTGTTTTTCAATTCCAACACCGATGCCGAAATTACTGCTGCTAGTCTCGTAAGTACCAGAACCACCAGTACCGTCAGCATTCTCAGTAAAATCGTTTGATGTACTGCTCGTGTTTACACCAAGGCTAAGACGAAGAGCTAAGTCATCCTGCAAGAAATATCTTGCATTCAAGTTGGGAGATAATACGTGAACGTAATCACCACCTGTTTGGAATCTTAATTCTACTTCTCCTGTGACATCACCAGCAGTAGGTTTTTGCGCATAAGTAAGTCCAGTTAAGGCTACTAATGCTGCAGAAAGAATTACTTTTTTCATTTTTCTGTTTTTTTGGGTTTAATTGGTAAATATTTGGGCAAAAATAAGCGGGGTTTGTAACATCAGTCAAGTTTTGGGAATAGTTTTGAACGCTCTTCTGTTCATTCTGCTTTGAATCAGGTTATTAATTTTTTTTGATTTTTTGAAATCAGGCCATCTCGACAAATGTATTTTTTCATCGTGTTTAGTCTGATTCGTAATAAAAGTTACAAAAAAATGTAAATTCTTACAGTTTAATTTTTTTCAACATGAAAAAACTTAAATAAACCGAACCTTTTGGCAGATTATTAATCAACAATTACATCTTAATCTTTTTTAAATTCAGAACATTACGAAAATGTTCATAAAGTTTTTAAGTTAAATTTTGTTAATCAGAAAAGAATTTTGCTAAATTGGACAAAAAATTAAGTAAATTTTGTCTAACCAAAACTAACTTCTATGAGAAAAGTAATTACGCTATTCACGCTTGTACTTGCATTCATTAGTTTGCAAGTATCCGCGCAAGACAGGACGATTACCGGAAAGATCACCTCTACGCAGGATAATCTAGGAATCCCCGGTGCAACAGTCGTAGTAGTCGGTACTACTATCGGAACAACAACCGATGTTGATGGAAATTTTAAAATAACACTTCCAGCAACTGCCAAATCAATTCGAGTAACTGCCCTTGGGATGAAACCTAAGCAGGTTGACTTAGGAGCATCCAATAATATTGATTTTGCTCTCGATTTAGATGCACTTCAATTAAATGAAGTGATTGTGTCTGCTATCGGAATTAAGCAAGAGAAAAAAGCAGTAGGCTATTCAACTCAGTCTGTTTCTGGAGAATCAATTTCGAAAGCTGGACAAACAAATGTTTTAAATGGGCTTTCTGGTAAAGTTGCTGGTATCCAAATTACGAATGCTGCCGGAACTCCTGGCGGTTCAGTGAATATTCGTTTAAGGGGTGTAACTTCAATCAATGGAAACAACGATCCTTTGTTTATTGTAGATGGCATTTCATTAGATAACTCACACGATGCATCAGGTAATCCAGATAACGGCGGTAATAATTATTTAGAAAGTGTAAACAACTCAAATCGCTTGGTCGATTTGAATCCAGATGATATTGAGTCTGTCAATGTGTTGAAAGGACCAGCAGCCGCTGCTTTATATGGTATCAATGCCTCTAATGGAGCGATTATTATCACTACAAAAAAAGGAGGAAAAAAAGTTGGTGGCGGGGTTAATGTAGTTGTTGGTTCATCTTTTACTTGGAGTGAAGTAAATAAATTACCTGAATTACAGAATAAATTTGTGAAAGGTTCTGGTGGCTTATACAAATCTTACGAAAGCAGTTCGTCTGGTAGCTGGGGTCCATCAGGAGATTCTTCTTATTGGAATCCTGGCGCTCCTACTCCATTCAATCAAAATGGTCAATTGATAGGAGCAACAGAAGCTGCAGCTACTCCTGGAGCTATAAAATTTTCACCATTCGATAATGTCGGACAGTTTTTTCGAACTGGTTTCACAACAGAAAACAATGTTTCAATGTCTGGTGGAAATGATGTATCAACTTACCGTATGTCTTTTTCACGATTGGCAGATGATGGAATTGTACCTACATCGAATTTCAAAAGATATACTCTTTCAATTGCAGGTTCAAGTAACATTAGCAACAAATTGTCTGCTACTGGAAATATATCTTATTCTAAATCTGGAGGTCGTCGCGTTCAACAAGGAAGCAACACATCTGGTTTGATGCTTGGCCTATTAAGAACTCCAATCTCTTTTGATAATTCGAATGGTAATACTGACCCTGAGGCTACAAACGCATACATTTTTGCTGATGGAAGTCAGAGAAATTATCGCGGTGGTGTTGGATATGATAATCCTTATTGGACCATAAATCAAAATCCATTTAATGATGATGTGAACCGTATGTTTGGTTCTGTTTCTGCTAACTTCAAAGCCTATTCTTGGATGGATGTAACTTACAGAATAGGTACTGATTTTTATAGCGATCGTCGGAAGCAGATTTTAGCTATCGGATCTAGAACTTTACCTCAAGGACAAATTTTTCAACAAGACATTTTCTACAGACATGTGAACAGTGATTTATTTGTAACGCTTAACAAAAAATTCAATGAAGATTTTACAGGTAGTTTATTAGTTGGAAATAACGTATTCGGATCTTTCAAGTCGAATAGTTATGTTGAAGGAACAGGCTTAAGTTTCCCTGACTTCCAAAATATCTCTGTAGCCACTACTATTATTACAAGGCAGACCGATACAAAATACAGAACACATGCATTTTATTCTTCTGCTAAATTGAACTACAAGGATTATTTGTTTTTGGATTTAACAGGACGACTTGAGTCTTCCTCTACACTTCCAAAGGACAATAACACTTTCTTCTACCCTTCAGTTAGTTTAGGATGGGTCTTTACAGATGCCTTGAAGATGAACAATAAGACATTACCTTACGGCAAACTGCGTGTATCTTATGCCATTGTTGGAAAAGATGCTCCAGTATATGCATTGAACAACTATTTTACGCAAGGTGTTTTTGGAGATGGTTGGACAAATGGAATCACTTTTCCCTTTAATGGAATAGTTGGTTATTCAGTTGACAATACTTTAGGCAATTTAAATTTGAGGCCAGAGAAAACTAAGAGTTTTGAAATTGGAGCAGATTTGAAATTCCTTGACAACCGTTTAGGTTTAGATGTTACTTATTATAACAATAAATCGATTGATCAGATTCTTGCAGTTCCGATTGCTGGATCTTCAGGCTATCGTGCTCAGATAAAAAATGCTGGTAGTATAAAAAATACTGGATTAGAAGTAGTCCTTTATGCAAAACCAGTCAAGACTAAAAATTTCGAATGGGAAATCTCTCTTAACTGGGCGCGAAACAGAAACAAGGTTTTAGCTTTAGCTGATGGGATAAAAGAACTTTTCTTAAACGGATTCGAAGGATCTGCTATCTATGCAGTAGTTGAACAACCTTATGGACAAATTTACGGTTCTCGGTGGTTGAGAGATGGTTCAAATAGAATTGTAATTAATGAAGCGGATGGACTTCCAATTCAAGATGCAACTGTCGGAGTAATTGGCGATCCGAACCCTGATTGGACTGGTGGTGTCACAAATACATTTACTTATAAAGGATTTGCTTTTTCATTCCTTGTTGATATTAAGTCAGGTGGAGACATCTGGAACGGTTCTCGTGGTGCATTAACTTTCTTTGGTAGGTCATTAGAAACTGAAAATCGTGGAGCAACAAAAGTTTTTGAAGGTGTGAGAGGTTATTATGACACAAACAATAACCTAATTGTAACAGGTGATGCTAATACAGTTGTTGCAACATTGGACCAATCATATTATCAAGGAATCGGTTCTGGATTCAATGGCCCTACTGAACAATTTGTTGAGGATGGTTCATATGTAAAATTACGTGAGGTTACTTTAAGCTATTCAATTGATAAAAAATGGTTAAAGAAAACTCCATTTGGTAGCATAGACATTTCCCTTATTGGAAGAAATCTTTGGTTGAAAACAGATTACAAAGGAGTTGATCCAGAAACAAGTTTAACTGGTGCAGGAAATAGCTTAGGAATAGATTATTTCAACATGCCTAGTGTTCGTAGTTATGGTTTCAGCGTTAGAGTTACTCTTTAATCTTGATGTGTAATAATTTATAAAAAAAACTAAATGAAAAAACTAACTATATTCACCCGAGTTGCTGTAATAGTTATTGCTGTCTTCTCCTTGTCGAGTTGCGAAAAGAATTTTCTTGACGTTAATGACAATCCCAATTTGCCGAAAGACGTACCTTTAAATATCATACTCCCTTCTGGACAGGGTTCATTAGCTTATACTTTAGGTGGCGATATTGCACGGTTTAATGCCATTTTTACACAAAATGTAACAGGAGCTAACCGTCAGTTCGTAGGTTACAGTGCGTACGTTTTTACCGAAGAAGATTTTAATAATCTTTGGAATAGTATGTATGCAGATAACATGGAAGATTTTGCTAAAATGATGAATAAGGCATCCGCTGCTCCAGGCAACTATGATGCTTATAACGGTGTTGCAAAAGTGATGATGGCTTATTCTTTAATGACCATGACTGATCTTTTCGGAAATGTTCCTTATACAAACGCATTCAAAGGAAATGATAAAATCGCTCCTCCTTATGATACACAACAAGATATCTATACAACAATCCTTCCCGGACTTTTGAATAGTGCAATTGTTGACATGGGAAATTCTTCTGATGACTTTATCGTACCTGGAACTGATGATTTGATATACGGAGGCGATCTTGCAAAGTGGACAATGCTTGCAAATGGTTTGAAAGCACGTATGTCTATTCACTTAACTAAAAGAGGATCTACTGCCGCTGCTCAAGCTGCTTTAGATGCAATTAATGCAGGTGGATTAACTAGCAATGCAGATGATGCACTATTGCCTTTTCCTGGAGGATCAAATCAAAATCCTTGGTACCAATTTATCGATCAAAGAGGCGATATTTCTTTTTCTCCTATCGATGCGGTTTGGTTACTTAGCAGTACACTGGTAGATCAACTTATTGCCAATAATGATCCTCGTTACGGTGCAATGATTGATACAGCTGGAGTTACTTATGATGTAGGTTTGCCATCGGGTTTTTATATTGCTGAAACTGCTCCAGTTTATTTTTACTCTTATTACGAGCAAAAATTTATTGAAGCTGAAGCGAAATTAATCTTGGGTGATGATGCTGGTGCTGAAATAGCTTTACACGAAGCAATTTCTGCGAATATGGAAAAACTTGGCGTAGCACCTGCAGATGATGCTACTTATCAAGCGGCCAATGTTATCTGGGCTACTGCTCCCGATAAAATGGCTTTAATTTTAACGCAGAAATATTACGCAAATTACCTGCAACCAGAATCATTCAATGATTGGAGAAGAACAGGCTTCCCTGCCCTTACTCCAAATGCTGGAGCAACAAGTCCAATTCCAAGAAGATATATCTATCCAACTAACGAAAGATTGTACAATGGAAACGCTGACAATGCTGCAAGCACATTGCAAAATCCGAGATTGTATTGGGATAATTAATTCCCTCAATCATTCTGAATAAAAAATAAAAGAGTCCTGTATTTACAGGACTCTTCTTTTTTTGTGTTAGTCTGAGTGAAGAATTTATTTTATTTTCCCCATTCTTTATTTTCAAGCATGGGAACAAATTTGAAAGTAGAGAACTCTTTCTTTTCTATTTGATCTTCAGAAATTTTTATCACATAAGTCATGGTTTGTATTTCTCCGGCTCCAACTGGAATAACCATTTGTCCACCTATTTTTAATTGACCAATTAATTCTTCAGGAATAAATGGGGCTCCGCATGTGATTAAGATCTTATCAAATGGTCCATAAGTTGGTTGTCCTTTGTAGCCATCACCATAAAAAAGTTTAGGTGCATAGCCCATTGCATTTAAGAGTGATTTGGTCTTGTCAAATAATTCTTTTTGTCTTTCTATAGAATAGACTTTTGCTCCCATTTCAAGTAGAACACAAGTTTGATAACCACTTCCAGTTCCAATCTCTAAAATTTTATCCCCTCTCTTAATATTCAACAAAGATGTTTGGAAAGCGACAGTATATGGCTGAGAAATTGTTTGTCCAGCTCCAATCGGAAATGCCAGATCAGAATATGCCTGGTTTAAAAATGCATTTTCGAGAAAAAAATGTCGTGGAATTTTCATCATTGCAATTAAAACGTTCTCACTTTCAATTCCTTTTGCCTTGATCTGTTCGATCAATTTTTTGCGCATTCCTTGGTGCTTGAAATTATCTTCGGGTAATTTTATCATACACCGCAAAGAAACAAACACTATTGCGGCCTTTAGCAGTGGTTTTTTAAAAATATTAACAACGTTTCGTTTCAAAACCTTTCTCAATGTTGCTCCGAGGTGATTTTTATTGTTAATTTCGCGGCGAATGTGAAAATTGTTTTTCAGGAAGATGTTGAAAATAGGAGTTATAGGAGCCGGTCACTTAGGTAAAATCCATTTGAGGCTTTTAAGAGAAATCCCGAACGCAGAACTGATCGGTTTTTATGATAATAATTTTGAGCATGCTAAAGCCTATAGCTTAGAGTCTGGCATTCCCTTTTTTGAATCGGTTGATAAATTGATTGAACAGTCTGATGCAATCGATATCGTGACGCCAACTATTTCACATTACGAATATGCGTTGATGGCAATTAAAGCGTCTAAGGCAGTCTTTATCGAAAAACCTATCACACACACAGTCGCAGAAGGCAAGATGCTTGTATCGCTCGTGAATGAGGCTCAGGTAAAAGCTCAAGTAGGTCACGTTGAACGATTCAATCCTGCTTTTCTATCAGCCAAGCCCTACCTCAATAGCCCCCTTTTTATCGAAACGCATCGGTTAGCTGAATTTAATCCTAGAGGTACAGATGTTTCTGTAGTACATGATTTAATGATTCATGACATTGACATCATTCTTAGTGTAGTAAATGCCCCTATAAAAAAAATTAATGCCAGTGGTGTTGCAGTCGTTAGTGATACAGCTGATATTGCCAATGCAAGATTAGAATTTGATAACGGATGCGTTGCGAATTTGACTTCCAGTAGGATCTCATTAAAGAATATGAGAAAGAGTAGATTTTTTCAAAGGGACGCCTACATATCTGTTGATTTTCTAAAAAGAAAAACGGAGGTTGTTCGTTTGAAAAATTTAGTTGGTGACCCAGGGCCACTAGATATCACGATTGACTTAGGTAAAAATAAAGGTTCTAAAATCATTTATTTTGATCAACCAAAAGTCGAAGAATCAAATGCTATAAAAATGGAACTGGAACTTTGGATAAATGCAATTGAGACAAACACTGAAACGCCTGTCACAATAGAACAAGGTTTCAGAGCTTTAGATGTGGCTCATCAGGTAATGGAGAAAATTAATTCTTCTTTGAATGTTTTAGCGTAAGAAAATGAAGAGCAATACGAATAATTATTTTTTTATAATCATGATTGTGGTTGCATTCATTTCATTGAATGGTTGTTCTTTAATAGACCCTGCATCCCCTACTCCATGCTATGTAAAAATTGACAGCATACAATTATTAACAGATTATGCGACACAAGGTAGTTCTGCAAATAAAATTACGGATGCATGGGTTTTAGTTGATGGTGTTTATTTAGGTACATTTCCGCTTCCATGTAAATTTCCTATCGCTGGTACCGGTCAACATGAAATAAAAATTAAAGGTGGAATTATTGAAGATGGAATTGCAGGTATGCGCGCTGCTTATCCAAAGTATAGCAGTTATGATACTACTTTTATTTTGCAGGCCGCTCAAATATATACGATTCATCCTAGAGTAAATTATGAATCATTTACAACCTTTCCAAACATGGAAGATTTTGATGATGCAAGTTTAAATCTTGTGACAACAACTCAAGGTAATACACCTATTACAATCATTAGCCCACCTGACCCAAATGTTTTTGAAGGCAATTCAGGAAAAGTAACTTTAGTCGATACAAATATCGTTTTCGAAGTTGCAGCCAACTCTCCTTTTTATTTACCTATAAATACTTTAACTTTTGTTGAGTTGAATTATAAGAGCGATATTGATTTTGTTGTTGGTGTTTATATAACATCTTCTTCTGTTATCAAACAAGAATTATTAAGTATTAGAGCCTCATCGACCTGGAAAAAAATCTATATCAATATTAATGATCTTGGTGGTGTCATTAGCAATGGCATTGCTTATAAGGTTTATTTGAGAGCTGAAAAACCTTCAACGGTTATTTCTGCAAATCTTTACTTTGATAATTTTAAAGTCGTTTATTGATGAGTAAGAAAATTCAAGTTTTCAAATTTATTTTCGCTGATTGGATTGCTGCTACTGTAGCATGGGCATTGTTTTTCTTGTACCGTAAAATAATTATTGAAGAACGCGTTTTTTCAAAATTCATTTTTCTCCACGACAAAAAATTTTTCTATGGAATATTTTTTCTTCCATTGATTTGGATTATCACTTATGCCTTAGCTGGAAATTATCAGAACATTTACAGAAAGAGTAGATTAAAAGAATTAGGTCAAACTCTTTTCTTATCAATATTTGGAGTGTTGATTATATTTTTCACTTTGCTATTAGATGATGCAGTCATTTCTTACAAGTCATATTATTATACTTTTTTTACGCTATTTACTTTGCATTTCGTATTGACGGCTTCATTCAGAATGTTTTTATCGACAATGATTGTCCGTGCTATTCATAATGGTAAAATTGGTTTCAATACAATTATGATTGGAAGCAATAATAAGGCATTGAATATATTACAAACCATGAGAAATGAATTTCGTTCTGGTGGAAATATTTTTGTTGGATTTGTACATGTTGATGGAAATAATGATCACTTGCTTTCTACTCACATGGAAAATTTAGGTGAAATAAAAAATTTAAGAGATATTATTCAGACGAAGAAAATTGAGGAAGCTATTATTGCGCTTGAATCCTCTGAACATTTAAGCATCGGAAATATTATTAATGAATTAGAAGAAACTTCAATTATTGTAAAAATAATTCCAGATATGTATGACATCTTATCTGGTTCAGTAAAAATGAATTCGATTTTTGGAGCTCCTCTAATAGAAATTTCTCCTAACTTGATGCCTGTTTGGCAACAATCATTGAAACGAATCATAGATATTTTAATTTCAGTTTTTGTGTTAATTGTTTTTTCTCCCCTTTATGTTTTCACCTCCATCGGTGTTTTGCTTTCTTCCTCTGGTAAATTATTTTACTCGCACGAAAGAATCGGATTGCACGGAAAACCATTCAGAATTTATAAGTTTCGTTCAATGTATTCTAACGCCGAGTCAAAGGGTCCACAACTTTCGAGTACCTATGATAATCGCGTAACTAAGTTTGGAAGGTGGATGCGGAAAATTCGACTCGATGAAATCCCGCAATTCTTTAATGTTCTTGTTGGTGATATGTCGATTGTTGGACCGAGACCAGAACGACAATTTTTTATTGATCAAATTATGCTAAAGGCTCCTCATTACCGACATCTACATAAAGTAAGACCAGGAATTACTTCTTGGGGCCAGGTTAAATTTGGTTATGCAGAAAATGTTGATCAAATGGTGGAACGATTGAAATATGATTTGATATACATTGAGAATATGTCTTTGGCAGTCGATTTTAAAATTATGATTTATACTGCTATGATTATTATTAAACATAAAGGGAAATAATTAATTACTCTAAAAATCTATCTAATGAAAATAGCTGTAATTGGTGCGGGAACAATGGGAAATGGAATTTCACATGTATTTGCTCAGTATGGATTTAAGGTTAATATAGTGGATGTTTCTGCTGATGCTTTGAAGAAAGCAGTTTCAACTATTGAGAAGAACCTAGACCGAATGATTGCAAAAGGAAAACTTACTGAGACAGATAAATTAAAAACTTTATCTAACATTTCTACTTTTACTACAATCGAACAAGGAGTTAATGAATGTGGATTGGTAGTCGAAGCGGCGACTGAAAACATTGATTTAAAATGTAAAATTTTTAGAGATTTAGATGCAGTTTGTGATGTAGAAACAATTCTGGCAACAAATACATCGTCAATTTCAATTACAAAAATTGCCTCTCAAACGAAGCGTCCTGATAAAGTAATTGGAATGCACTTTATGAATCCTGTTCCAGTCATGAAATTAGTAGAAGTGATTAGAGGTTATTCGACAAGTGATGAAGTCACAAAAAAAGTTGTTGCACTTTCAATCCAATTAGAAAAAATTCCTGTTGAGGTAAATGATTTTCCAGGCTTTATTGCCAATAGAATCTTGATGCCAATGATCAATGAAGCAATTTATTCGCTCTATGAAGGTGTTGCGGGAGTTAGTGAAATTGATACTGTGATGAGGCTTGGAATGGCGCATCCTATGGGCCCGTTGCAATTAGCCGATTTTATTGGCTTAGATGTATGCTTGTCTATTTTGAAAGTTATGCACGATGGTTTTGGAAATCCAAAATATGCTCCTTGCCCACTACTTGTAAATATGGTTACGGCAGGAAATCTAGGAGTGAAAAGTGGCAATGGTTTTTATGATTATACCGACAACTCCAAGGATGTTAAAGTAGAAAAAAAATTTAGAAGCTAATTATTTGCTAGAAGAAATTCCATAGACCAATTGAGCTTGGAAGCGTTGATCTATCACACCCAATTTGTCGGCTCCAGCTTTCGATACTTTTATCAATATCCCTTCATTTTCTCCTGTTTCAGGAAGTCGGCCAACAACTTTTACATAGATTGAAGTTGAATTCATTCGGTTTGTAATTTTAATAATTGTTCCAATCGGAGCCGTCTTATGCAAAGCGTAATATTTATTTGAAGTAGAGCTTTGTCCATCTATCCAAGAAGCAACACATGTTTCATTAACTTCTTCTCGTCCATTAGCGAAAACAATCTTTCTCTCTTCATTTAAATTCTCCTTCGTAGAGTTTTCGTTTGCTTGTTCTTTGAGCTTTTCTTCCACCTTTTGGTCTTGAACTTTCGGTGTAACATGTTCTACTTGCGGAGCATTAATAATTGGAGGAAGAGGATCTTCTTGTCTACTATTTCTAACTTCAGGTGCCGACTTTGCTATTTCATTTTTTGAAACTGGAATTTTTAAAATTTGTCCAAGATGAATATTGTTGTTTACAATTTGATTTTCGCTTTTCAATTTATCCACGGAAATATTATAAAGCTTGGCAATAGAAAATAAAGTCTGTCCAGAAGAAACTTTGTGTGTTTTAACAGTTTCTATTTTCTTTTCACTCTTTCCACTCCTATCATTCTTTCCACTTTTTTCACTCATCTTATTGCTCTTGTCCAAGTGATTTTTATCGTGTGAAGGATCATTAATTTTTATTTTTGAAGTTGGTATTAAAATAGTTTTGCCAACAGTCAATTTATCGGAAAATTTATTCGCCAACTTTAATTCAGTATACTTAATTTCAAACTTGCGTGCTATAGAATACCAACCGTCTCCTTCTTTAACTTTATAAACTTTATAAGTTTTTCCATCAATTTCTTTAACAGGTAATTTTTCAATTTGA
>JANLRG010000600.1:0-1251 GCA_031361545.1 Bacteroidota bacterium | reverse complement strand
TTAGCTAATGTGGGTAAAAAATTGACTATCAATTTCTCCCCTTTTAATCTAATATAATTTCAATGAACTACTTAGTTGCCAATAGTATTGAATATCTGTACCCCCTCAGTAAGAACTAATTTTCTACACATCGGTTATATTAAAATTCCTTATATCAACGTTTGTGTATTGAAAACAATTTAAATTTACCCTTAATTTAAATCATCATGAAACTGAAGTTAACCATCCTAACTGCCTGCATCCTTCTCATTTTAAACACTTCTACCGCACAGCCTTGGGTCGCTCGACATGGATTATCGGCTGCTAATTATCAAACAGAATTCAATAAATGGACGCAACAAGGTTATCGCCCTGTTCAATTGAGTGGTTACTCCGACCGCTTCGCCGCCATTTTTGAAAAACAAAACAATGCGCCTGCTTGGGTTGCCCGACATGGTTTGACAGGGGCAGAGTACCAAGCGGAATTTACAAAACTGACAGCACAAGGCTATCGCCCTGTGCGTGTGAGTGGCTACGCATCGGGCAATATAGCACGGTACGCAGCTATTTTTGAAAAAAGACCCAACTCGCCCGCTTGGACTGCAAGGCATGGTATTTCCGCCGCTGACTATCAAACAGAGTTCACCAAATGGACGGGTCAGGGCTACAAACCCACCGATATTAGTGCTTATAATGTCAATGGGCAAGAGCTATTCGCTGTCATTTTTGATAAGGTGGCCAATGCTCCTGCTTGGGTGGCTCGGCATGGTTTGAGTGCTGCGGACTATCAAACGGAATTCACGAAATGGGTCGGGCAAGGCTATCGTTTGGCGGTGGTGAGTGGTTACGCATCGGGCAATCAAGTGCGGTACGCTGCCATGTGGGAAAAATCGGGCAACTACGCTTGGCAAGCGCGCCATAACATGACCACCCAACAATATCAAGACGAGTTCGACCGCTTGTTTTATCAAGGCTACCGCCCCATATGGGTCAATGGCACCACCGTCAACGGACAGGATTCTTATGCAGCGATTTGGGAAGCAAAAGAGACTTTCAAGGATGCAGATATGCAAAAAGTGGATGCAGCCGTTGAAAAATTTATGAAAGACTATAATGTGCCTGGTCTGTCTTTCGCTTTGACGAAAGATGGTCGGCTTGTATTAGCCAAAACTTATGGTTTCGCTAATAAAGAAACGGGCGAAAGGGTCGCTCCGCGCCATCAATTCCGCATTGCCAGCGTTTCAAAACCAATCACTGCTACGGCAATTATGA
>JANLRG010000068.1:0-3394 GCA_031361545.1 Bacteroidota bacterium | reverse complement strand
ATATTGGGTCTATGGGTCCGCTCCCTTGACGAGCCGCAGGATTGTCTCTTTTATAAAAATTTAATTTACCATAAAGTTTTGTACCAGAGCCACCCACTAATTTTGTATTATTCTCCACAGCACTCCAAGTCGAGCCATTGTCCGTGCTTTTCATAAAATCAATCAAATCATTGGTATTATGAATAACAGTATTGGGCGCATCGCAACCAATATTCCATTGAACCAATAGCGTTTGCGAAGCTATATTGAAGAGGCTTTCATCATAATTATAGGAAATAGATGTAGCCGTACAAGGCTTAATCACTACGGGCAAAGCACATTCTGCAAGTGTTTGACCATTGATAATATAGCTGGGTTCTGATTCATAAGCAGCATCCACAGGACTCAACTGAATATTAGAACCTAAGTAAATATCATCGGCAACGTAATTGGGGTTATTGGCAACGCTGAAAATCTCCAAGCTATTAAATCCTCCTGCATAAGACCATCGTCCTGCCGGTTCCACTTTATTCATAGAGTCCAGCATAGCCAAAAGACCGGGTACTCTATAAAATGTGTAAGTTTTCCCTTTTACATTATTCCAAACAATATCATGAAAAAAGGTATTGTTCTGAAAATTGACACCAGTAATCAAATAACCATTGGTAGAGCGTTGTTTATAGTTCGATGAAGCATATCCTGAAAATCCATTGCTGGACGTATAAATTTGCAGCTTAGAGTATCTATCGCCAGTCCGTTTCCCTTTTAAAATATGGGTTAGCGGGTCATAAGCCCAATTACCCCCACTATTGATAGCATTAAATTGAACAGCAATAGAGTTGGGCGTATTAAAATCAAAATCAAAGCGGAAAGTTTTATTATCAATTTTCCAATCAATGGCTACAGACTTGCCCACTACTGAGGGGTCTATGGTGTATTTGATGGAGTCGCCTGGAGTCGTAGATACAATTGATTGAAAGCGAGGGTTTATTGTAAAAGAAGTATCTGCTTCCTGATAATTTCCAGAAGTATAATTTTTAGAAGTTGGATTAGTATTGTAAATATAAATCAAATAAGGATAGTAATTACAATACCCGCCCGGGTCATTACATGGAGGCGAGCCAATAGAAACTGCCCACGCGGCACTTGGGTCAAAAACATTTAAAGAATCTTTTATGGCATACACGTTAGGCATCCATCCTTTAATTGTTTTAAAAGTACCATCAACAAAAAAGTTAAACGCTGAATATCCTTTATTCAAAGGTCTGGGTCTAACAGAAAAAGCTAATTTACTCAATGGTGCAGGTCTGAAGTAATAATATGTACCTAAAGCATTTGGATTGACAGCAACGATTGAGAGGTTGCCATATTGTTTTCCGAGAACACCGCCTTTGACGGATTGAGTAGCCTCGTCATAGACCCAAGTAGTATTGCCATCAATATTTTTAAGAATGTTTAATAAATTTCTAACCAATCTATCCTTATTGTTCTCTCCAATCAAGTAAGGCGGCAATAAATACTCCTGAGTATTTTGTGTAACACCATCAATAGTCCAACCATTAAGTTTCCATGCCCCATTGGTGAGGAAAGATGAGCCCTCAGCAGCGAATAATGTATCAGCATAGTTGAGTAAATAACTATTAATGGGATATTCTACATAAAAAGAACCTCTACTAACATAACAAGGGTTGCTAAATGGTATAAGCAACATGATTTTACTATCGTTGTTTACACTACTATCTGGTTCAGTGACAGACAAATTTATTAAATTATAAGTGCTGTTATTAACATCCCAAGTAGTACCGCCATTATTAATCTTAACAGAGCTACCACCATTCCAAACAGCATCATTGTCTCTCGTCCACCGCATAATACTTTGACCATTGGCAAGAGAGAAAGTGAGCACAGAACCCCCTTCTTCTTTTAAAACATTAATGACCTCAGGGCGACCTAAATTTTCAAAAAGGGCTCGATTCATATAGCGACAGCTGAGTCCATTGATAACATCATTATTTGGAATTGTGGTTTTAGAGCTTAAATACCCATTGATAAATGTCACCCAATCATCTTCGATGGAACACGTCGCACAACTTAAACTGTATTTTTTAACAACATAGTTTTTCACAGCTTTGAACTGAGTGGTGTCCATATTATAAATATCCACACCTCCTGTTTGATCTGCTACGGCATCATTCGCCGTAGGGAATCGTTTTACTTTATTCCAGTAATGTTTCGCATGGGCGTCATCGCAAGGGGCAATGTGTTGAGCACCAGTGCTATATTTATTATAAATGCCTATGCAATCGGTATTCAATCCTTTAGAATTAGAGAATTGCGTCCGAGCATTGAGCACCAGTTTTTGTTTTTCAGCATTGTACAAACCAAAGACATTAGTCCAAATAGCATCATCGTCATCGGGCTTTGCTCCAAAAGTAAAACTTGTCAAGCAGCTTTGTCTTTGAGTACTGTTGTAAGCATTCGGGCAATTGTAAATCAATAAAGCGGCTTGGAGTATGTTATAAGTTACACCCCCCTCAGTAGCGTAGCTATTTAATTTGTTTAAAAAGGCTTGTTTATCGTTTTGTCCATAAGTTACGCTATTAAAATACGGGTCATTATCCGCTATTCCAAAAGTTACAGTAGAATTATTATAAGCCATGCTTTTAGCATTTGCAGCTAAAATAATATTATTCTTCTGCGCTGAACTATTGGGTTTAGCAATGCCTTGTACCCATTTATCAGTCATTTGCATTTGCAAATCAAATGCTTCACTCTCATTCAATTTCTCTGACCACTCTAATAATCCATATTCAGGATGAAAGGGCAATAATGCCTCAGCCCATGACGGTTTAAACTCCGTCGTAAATTTTTGAAGTGTTATACTCGGGTCATTCGGTGGTACTAAAACGCCTTCTGGATTAGGAATCAAATCCGGTTGTCCATTTTCATCTTTGTAAATAATACCTGAATAACGCCATTGGGCATTAGGCTTGCTTAAAAAATTATTGATATTAAAAATGGATAAAGAATCTTTTGCAGTTGCTTCCGCATCATTATCTTCATTTAACTCAACTTGAGCATATTGCCCAAAAGGAGGCGTCATATCATTTAACATCATATCGTGAGAGATGGCACTTGACACAACCGTCGTATCGCATATTTCACGACACATTTTTACCATATCTTTCACGGACTCCAAAGACATATTGGGATCGCCATTATCCTCTTCACAATTCGCACATTTGACATCACAGCCCGAAGTATCCACTGCTGCCAATTCTTTTAAAAGAATGGAATCTCGTAGAGGTTTGAATGTGCTTAAATAATCTTCTACATACTTATTGACAGAGTTCTCATTGACTATCAATTTTTTAGTGATGGTATAAGTGCCTGTTTGGAGAGTATCTTTAAAAAA
>JANLRG010000589.1:0-1577 GCA_031361545.1 Bacteroidota bacterium | reverse complement strand
AGCAAATCAATTTTTTCATCAGTTATTTGAGCAAACATTTTTGTTGCAATCTTTTTAACAGCTTCTGGCATTGTATGTTCTACTTCTTGAATAAATTGAAATAAATTAAGTCGTTTATCGTACCATAAAATTTCTGATTTACCTCGATTTATATAAGCAGTAGTTCTTTGTTTATCATTTAAAAAATTTGTAATCTCATTTTCTGCAATTTCTCTACCCAAACAACTGCCACTATCATAAATAGGTGAAAATAAATATTCCGATTTTATGTTAGCATGAAGATTTAAATCAAGCTCTCTTTTCGCTATAAGTTTAACAATTTTACGTATTAGATTCAACAGTTTATTAAATGACTTTGAAGGTTTTATATTTTTCTTTCTTTCAAACTCAATGCTTATTTTCATAATTAATGCCCAATTTTCAGTATGTCTATCAGTATTGCCTATCAGTGCATCGAACAAGATAATTTCGATAAAGTTATCCATAAAACCTTCAAAGACTTCATTTTGTGAACATATTTGTTGTAAATTTTGGAAAGAGTAAGTAGGTTTATCAGAGATTTCAAATTCTTCAATAAAATCATTTAATACATCAACACCATGATAAAGCGTTTCACCTTCTGATTTTACAATCATACTTTTGGACAAGCAACCCAATTTTTGTTCATAAGCTGCTATATTGTAATCAAGCACATTAAAGCCAATCATTTGACCAAATTTACTCGCAATAATTTCAGACCAAATTTCAGACGGATAATTTTCTTTAGACTGTTTAAAGTAATAAATACCACCTGTTTGAGGATTTTCAATAATTGCTTGTGCTCTTGTACCTTTTGGCGGCTTATTCCAATCCTGCCAAATCCAATTAGATATGTCATAAAATTCTATCAAAATAGAATGATTTACTTACAAATTTATTGTAAAAATAATTTAACAAAAGTCAATATCAACATTTATTTCAAAAAAGTCAAATTTTTAATTTTATAAATTACCTCCTTTAAAATTTAATTCAACAACTCCTTCGCTCTCCCCAACGCCTTCACCAACCCCTCAGTATCCACACCCCCAGCCGTAGCAAAAGTCGCTTGACCACCGCCGCCGCCTTTGATGTCTTTACCCAATTCTTTGACCATTGCTCCGGCGTTCCAATTTTTAGCTTTAGCCAAATCTGGACTGATGCAAATCGTCAATTGCGGCTTATCATTTGAGATAGTGCCGAAGACGATGACCGCGTTGCCGATTTCCTTTTCAAGATTGTTCGCCAATGTTTTTATAGCATTGGAATCAGATAACACAATTTGTTTTATCAACAATTTAAAGCCTTGATTATCAACAAATTGTGAACGCAAATCTTTTTGCAAAGCGGTTGCTTGCTCGATATGCATCACTTCTATTTGCTTGCGTAGGCTTTTAATTTCATCCCCTTGTGCAATTGTTTTATCCGCTATATTTTTAGGATTTTTGAAATAATCTTGTATTCGATGTAACTCTGCAAAGGCTTCATTCATGTATGCCTCAGCACCATCAGCCGTTACCGCTTCAATGCGCCGAACGCCCGCCGCCACAGCACTTTCAGCC
>JANLRG010000540.1:0-1083 GCA_031361545.1 Bacteroidota bacterium | reverse complement strand
TGTGGACGGATTAAACTTGTTTGGGCAGATGGCGGCTATCGCGGCGAAGAACTGACTAATTGGGTCAAAGAACTGTGGGGTTGGGTTTGGACTATCGTTTTACGAACTGACAATCAAAATGAGTACAGTACAAAATAATATAAATCGGAAGAAATACCCAAGCGATATGAGTAAAAATGGGTGGAAGCAACTAAAAAAATTATTACCACCCTCTAAATCAAATACTGAAACAGGTGGTCGAATACCGGTGAATTTAAAAGAGGTGATAAATGCCATATTTTATGTTGTCAAAGAGGGGTGTTCATGGCGTGGGATGCCTCATGATTTTCCCAATTGGTCAACCGTTTATGGTTATTTGAACCGATGGAGTAAAGATGGGACATGGGCAATGATTCATACGCGGTTTGTCAAAAAAATACGCCACCGTATGCGTCGTAAAAAACGCCCTTCGGCAGCTGCTATAGATTCACAAAGTACTAAAACCACTGCTTGTGGTGGTGAACAACGCGGTTACGATGGCGGAAAGATGGTAAAAGGGCGCAAACGCTTCATTTTAACGGATACACAAGGACTTTTACTAGCCGTTTATGTTTGTGCTGCCAGTATTTCAGAAAAAGCAGGTTCTATGTTATTACTTCAATATATCAAACAAACGCCTTATTTAGCCTACTTATGTGGACGTATTAAACTTGTTTGGGCAGATGGCGGCTATCGTGGCGAAGAACTCATTAACTGGGTCAAAGATATTTGGGGTTGGGTTTGGACGATTGTTTTACGAACTGATAATCAAAAGGGGTTTAAAGTTATCCCACGTCGTTGGGTAGTGGAACGAACTTTCGCTTGGTTGACTCAATCCAGAAGACTCAACAAGGATTATGAAAAACTAACGCGTAATAGTCAATCTATGTGCTATTTAGCTATGATTAAAATTATGGCTAATAAGCTTAATTAGGGTTTTAAAACAGTTTCTAAAAAAGGATTTTTGAGTAATAAGAGAACTGATTCGAGAGGCTTTGAAATTGCCATAAGGAATAAAAAATCGCAAGCTATTAATATCATTGTTGAAGACTAATTATCGCTTTC